>DATHWA010000001.1:0-2839 GCA_035461025.1 Gillisia sp.
AGTTTTGCAGAAGCCCTACCCATGACCTGGCTGGAAGCAATGGCTATGGAAAAAGCACTTGTCACCTCAAACATAGGGTGGGCAAAAGAAGTTATGATCGATGAGGAAACAGGTTATACAGTAGACCCTAAAGATCATAACACCTATGCGGCAAAAGTCTTGCATTTAATGAATGATAATGAATTGGCAGTAGCAATGGGCAAGGCAGCCCGGCAGCGGGTTATATCACAATTCTCTACTGAAGTGGTTGTGAAGCAAAATATTGAATTTTACAGTAGGACTATTAAATGAGATTGCCGCGCTCCGTTTCTCTGCGCTCGCAATGACGTGTCGCCGTCATTGCGAGGGCCCAGCCCGAAGCAATCTCATCATTCCGAAGTTAAAATCCATCCATCTGACAAGTCCATCCATTCCGGATTCATTTCATTTATCATTTTTTCCTTTGCAGCTCTGCTTCCCGCTTTCAACTTTTTTTCATAAGCTATTGCATCCCTGATATCATAAAATTCCCTGTAAAACACCAGCTTGTCACAATTATATTTGGAGGTAAAACCTTTAAATTCCTTGTTCTTATGTTGCCATACCCTTTTAAGAATGTTTGAAGTGACCCCGGTGTAGATCACTGTGTTATTCTTATTTGACATCATGTAGGTGTATGACTTCCGCATATTTTAATATACACTTTTTTTCCGGCAAATGAACAGATTGCAGCGCTCCGTTTCTCTGACCCGTCATTGCGAGGGCGCAGCCCGAAGCAATCTCATGAGGCTGGGTAACTCCCCCTCAACAGATTGCCACGCTCCGTTTCTCTCTGCTCGCAATGACGGTAGTAACATGATTCAAATTTATATTACATTTGTTTCAAGCCTTTACTGAATGATATTTCTAATACACAATCAAGCCCAAAAATTAGTAAAAGTTCTTAAAAACGACCGGCAAATTCAGGTAAAGAATAAAACATGTACTTCAGCTTTATGGGAACTGGCAGAGAAATATCCTGAAGAGATCATTGGTTGGTGTGAGGAATGTTTAGAAGAAGCAATTGCTCCCGTGAACTGGGAAAAGATCTTTCACCATGACTTATTAATGGCAAGCTATGCGGTTAAAACCACCTTTCTTCCAGATAGTATTGGTTATGTAGACCAACTACCGTTTGTAAATATAAACAGGAATGTAAAATATCCTTCCTGGCTAATGAGTAGTGATACAGGGGGTATTAAGGGAAAGGTATTATTGCAATTTCAAAATCTTTTTGGAAAAATTACAGACCTTGGATATTTACTAAATTCTGTAGCCAAGATTGGACAGCAAAATGGGCTTTTTTGTTATAGCGATCCGGGGCTTGTAAATGCTGGTTCTAATGTGAAGCCTGTGGCACTTGCATCTTCCGGGCAAATGTTTTCCTTTGTGTATCAACATTACACTTCCTCCTGGACTTCTGTGCTTTTATATTGTCTGCAAAAATTTGAAAATAAACATCCCGTTGGTGCTTATTCAAAGGCTTTTTTGAAGAAAAAATTGTTTAATGCTACGGTAGATCTGTCTTCTTTTGTGCCAATTTATACCGAAGGTAACCGTGGAACTACTGTAGATGTAATTATTCCAACCCTGGCACGTAAAGACTACCTTCTTCAGGTTTTGGAAGATCTAAAGAAACAAACCCTCCCGCCCATAAATGTGATTATTGTTGAACAGGACCCAGAGGAAGGATCGCAATCTCAGTTGGGTGATATTTTAAACGGGGATTGGCCCTATAAGATAATTCATATTTTCACCCATCAAACCGGCGCCTGTAATGCCAGAAATCTCGCTTTGAAGGAAACCCAAAACGAGTGGATCTTTTTTGCTGATGATGATATTCGATTGGAAGATACTTTGCTGGAAAAAGTTATGATTGAAGCCTCCCGGTATAAAATTTCAGCTTTAAATTTAAACTGCAGGCAGCCGGGAGAAGAAACTGTATTTCAAAAAGTGAAACAATGGGGAAGTTTTGGAGCGGGAACCAGTGTAGTGAAAACCTCCTTTGCGCAACAATGTCGTTTTCTTGAAGTTTTTGAATATGGATTTGGAGAGGATGCCGATTTTGGAATGCAATTGCGCAACATTGGCTGTGATATCATGTATCACCCCGCTTTACAAACCCTGCATTTAAAAGCACCCACAGGTGGCTTCAGAAAGAAACCCCTGCTTCCGTGGGAACAGGAGGCAATTTTACCAAAACCATCTCCTACCCTGATGGCATATGCGCTTAAGCATTATACTCCTGAACAGATCAAAGGCTACAAGGTTTCTCTCTTTTTAAAGTTTTATAGCAAACAACCAATAAAAAATCCTGTACGTTATCTCCATGAAATGCGCAAACGCTGGGAGCTAAGCGAAAAATGGGCCGAAAAGCTTCTTACCAAGAATAATATTGGTAAACCTGCGCATTCGCGCTGAGATCTTTATAAAGCTATAGTCCTTTTTCTATATTTGTTTTGCTATATAACAGCGAGGCTAAAATATATATAATATCGGGATGAAATTCACATTGATCGTTTGTACCTACCAACGGCCGGGATCCTTAATACGATTGCTGGATTCCGTTGAAGTACAAACGCTGTATCCGGACCAGATCCTTATTATTGACGGTTCTACCGATGAGAAAACCAGGGAAATTTTACAAACGCAATCCTACAGGAATCTTGAATATAATAAAGTAAATGAGCAGGACCGGGGTCTTACAAAACAGAGGAACTATGGTGTCAATAAAGTTTCTCATTCTTCAGAAATAATTTGTTTTCTGGACGACGATATTGTACTTACGCCTGCTTATTTTGAGAACCTTCTTAATGCCTAT
>DATHWA010000002.1:0-2501 GCA_035461025.1 Gillisia sp.
AAAACTCCTTTTTAACTCCGAAGTTAAACCAACCACCATTTATAGAACATTCGTGCATTCTCGGCTACTTTTTCACTTCAAAATATTTCAAACCTGTAAGGAAATTGATAATCCTCAACAATATCTTTATCTTTGAACAAAACCAAAAATTATGACCACTACCCGCGAAAACGGAAGTTTATATACCACGATCAACAACAAAATTGCCACTGTAGAATTTGGACATCCGGCAAGTAATTCCTTTCCATCTGTCCTACTGGAAAGATTGGAGAAGGAGATCGATAAATTATCTGGTGATGAGAGCGTGAATGTGATCATTTTAAGATCTGAAGGCGAGAAGGCTTTTTGTGCCGGTGCCTCCTTTGATGAACTTATGGCTATTGAGAATATGCAGCAGGGAAAAGTCTTTTTCTCCGGATTCGCCAATGTTATCAATGCGATGCGCAAGTGCAAAAAACTCATTGTAGGTCGTATTCATGGAAAAGCCGTGGGTGGCGGGGTAGGACTTGCCGCCGCTTGCGACTATGCACTTGCCACGGAGGCAGCCGCTATTAAATTATCTGAACTTTCTATAGGAATAGGACCTTTTGTAATAGCCCCGGCAGTAGAGCGCAAAATGGGTGTGGCAGCACTTGCAGAACTCACCCTCGACGCAACAGACTGGAAAAATGCATATTGGGCAAAAGAAAAAGGACTTTACGCACGGGTATTTGATACTATAAAGGAACTGGACAGGGAAGTGGAAATATTTACAGAGAAGCTCGCTTCCTATAATCCGGAGGCGCTATATGAAATGAAAAAGGTACTTTGGGAGAATACAGATACATGGGACAGCCTTCTTAAAGAAAGGGCTGCAATTTCCGGGGAGCTTGTATTATCGGAATTTAGCCGAAAAGCTCTTAACAAATTCAAAAAATAGATTGGGTTGGTTTGAAAATAAGTATCTTGTTAAAAAATAAGCTATGAGTTTTCAAGTACAGCATTTACCGCAAGACAGGGATGCTACCGGGGATGAACAATGGGGATATACCTTTTGGGAATTCATCACGGGTAACATGTTGTACCTGCTTGCAATTCTCCTCATTCTGGGTATTTTTCTCTTCGCCAGATATTATTCTAAACGAAAAAGAAAATGATACAGGACGATATCCCGGTAAGTGAGGACACCTACACGATTTTTAGTTATTTAAGCGGAATGGGACTATGGCTTATTATAGCAGTTTTCCTTATCATAGTGGTTCTTTACAAGAAATTCAGGAAGTGATCATCGGGTTTTTAACCAGCCTGTAATACTTAGCCTGGTGGTTTTAACCGGTTTTACCTCGTGTTCCAGAAGCTGACTCTCGAAGATCACCACCCGCCCGGGGAAAGGGTAAATACTTTTTGCTGTTTCCACCCCGTCCACATCCTTATAGATCACCAGCTCACCACCGTTCTCAGGTGCCCAGTTCTCATCGTTTAAATAACATACCAGGGAAAGTTTTCTCCTGTCATCATTTTGAAATGTATCCAGATGTCTTTTATAAAATGTGCCTTCAGGATATACAGCATAGTGGAATTCCTTCTGAAGGATTCCCAGGAAACAAGTCTTATTCAGATAAGAAACCAGGGAGTTGATCTTGCTGAAAAAAACATTTTCAGCATCACCTGCATCGGCTTCATTGATCCACAGGATAAAATCACCCCGCACGGCCTTTTCAATAGTCTCATTGAGCTTATTCCCAATTGCAGCTTTTTTAAAATTGTCTTCCTCATACTTTTGAAGCAGAGATTTCCTTAGGACCTGAATTTCTTCAGAATCAAAAAAATCTTCCACGATACAATACTGCTCCTCCAGCAATCCTGAAATTATCTTCTCGTATAGCGGATTCTCCCGGAACTCCAGTTGTTCGAACAACTCTGCATTTGTATCCATAGGGTGGGTTTTAAAAGTCGGCAAATATACATCAGCAATGCTTTTGTTGTTACTGAAAGTTGCCGTTAAAAATCTATTATCTTTGCAGTAAATTTAAAGTTATGAATAAGATCCGTATCACCAAACAATTCTCTTTTGAAACAGGCCACGCCCTGTATGGTTATGACGGGAAATGCAAGAACGTTCACGGGCATAGTTACAAATTGAATGTCACAGTGATTGGAACCCCAATTACAGACACTTCAAATGTGAAATACGGGATGGTGATAGATTTTGGTGATCTTAAACGCATAGTAAAGACTGAGATCGTGGACAAATTTGATCATGCCACGGTTTTCAATAAAAATACGCCGCACATAGAACTTGCCAGGGAACTTGAAAACCGCGAACATAGTGTGATCCTGGTAGATTATCAACCAACCAGCGAGAATATGGTAATTGATTTTGCTGAAAAGATCAAAAGACACCTTCCGGCGAATGTTGAGCTGTTTTCCCTTAAACTTCAGGAAACCGAAACTTCTTTTGCTGAATGGTTTGCGGGTGATCAGGCCTAGCCCCCCGGCCCCCGAAGGGGAAGTAAAAAGGG
>DATHWA010000003.1:0-7959 GCA_035461025.1 Gillisia sp.
GATTATTGCTGCTTGATTTTCTCCAAAAATGATCATAAACAACATAGGTAGTAAACCACTTACTAATGGGCCTATATAAGGAATAATAGTTATGATCACCCCAAAGATAATCAAGAGAGCGGCGTGTTGCAGGTCAAATGCAAGAAAAGTAATGGTATACATAATCCCAAGCAAACCCATAACCTGAATCCTGCCCCACAGATACTTGTGAGCTACTTTCTGGGTTTCGGCCATGATCTCCCTGGCTTCAGCCTGGTTTTCATCATCAACATATTTAAGAAAAAATGCTACAAATTTGTCCCTGTTTATAAGTAGCAACAATACATAAATAAGTATCAGGAAAAAATTACCCAGCATACCGGTAATCCCACCAAGCATACTGGTTATAAAACTCTGCACTCCCTGTAGAATAGAGGCAAATTCATCTTTGAGAAGATTTTTCTGCTGCTCCACGGTATAGCCTGTAGCATCCATAAGCTCCAGTTGCAAGGAATTGATATAGTTAAGAATATCCTCCCGCCGCTCAATGAGATCACTTAAAAAGACCCCAAGCTGTCTGAATAAAAAGAAGATCAACAATCCAATCCCTATAAAAAGAAGAACTGTGCTTATTAAAGAAGAAATTACCCTGCCCATATTCCATTTTTTCTCCAGAAAATTACTCACGGGCACAATAAGGGTGGCAAAAAATATCGCAAAGGTCAAAGGAATTAGAAAGGAAGATCCATAATACAACCCGATAATGATCAAAAAACAAAAAAGTAGAACGGTATTGGCCTTTTGTAATTTTCTTCTTACCATTGGTATTTAATTATATTAAAGCTATTATAATTAATATTTTTAAACTTTTCCGTTAATTAAAATACAATAATATAATTGTGCCCTGGAAAACCATTCGAAACTCGGATTATATATTTATCTGAGGATCACTTTAAACCCCTGGTTGTTATAGTGCAATTTCAATTTTACGCAGGCTAATTCTATAGGCTTTTACTTTGTTAAGCAATCCTTAAATCTTTGGTGAATCTATAGAATCACTTTACTTTAGATATACTAATAACTAATCCAAGATTATGAAAAAATTAAGCTTAACATTTTTGTTTTGTGCCGCCATTGCATTTACCGGGTGCAAGAATGAAAACCGGGAAAATGAAAGAGATGTTTTAACGGATACCGAAATGGAAACGGAAACCGAGAGGACGAGTGAAACTGAGTCTAAAAAAATAAGGGTGACCATGGAAGCAAAAAGCGGTAGCAACCTATCCGGGAATGTTGTTTTCACAGAGGAAAACGGGGAGGTTACTATGACAGCAATAATTGATGGCCTTTCTGAAGGTATGCATGCCATTCACCTTCATGAAAGTGCAGACTGCTCTGCAGAAGATGGCTCATCTGCCGGAGGTCACTGGAATCCTACCCGTGAGCGTCATGGGAAATGGGGAGACCCGGAAGGATATCACAAAGGAGATATAGGAAACTTTAAAGTAGACGCCAATGGTAATGGAACGATTACTATGACTACAGATGAGTGGTGTATTGGTTGTGATGACGATAATAAAAATATTATAGGAAAATCTGTTGTGGTACATGACGGTGTAGATGATTTCGTATCTCAACCTGCCGGTGATGCCGGAACCCGTGTTGGATGTGGAAGCATTAAGGAATAAATCCTCATAAACATAAATAAAAAGAGCATCCCGCGGGGTGCTCTTTTTTTATTCCAGCCAGTCCCTGAATTCTTTGACCTTTTCCCTTGCAACAATTATTTCCTGTTCCTTGTAACTATTTAGTTTTATTTTTAGCCGGGAATTGGAATAACTTACAATATCCCGGATGTAATGTAAGTTCACATAAAATTTCCGGTTTACCCTAAAAAAATCTTGCGGAGGGAGCTCTTCTGCCAGATTTTCCAGCGTACATTCCACAGGGTAGTTCCTCCCTTCAGTAGAGAATAGATAGGAACCTTTATTCTCACTATAAAAACATTCAATTTCCTCCACAGGCACCATTTTGAGATGCTGTCCAATTTTCACGGTAAATCGTTTCTTATATTTTCTTTCTAAAGGATTAACAAGCAACTTCTTTATATCCTCAAAATTTATTTGAGCATTATTCAAAGAACTCTCTCCTGTCCTATCGCGAAAAAAGGACTGGTATTTTGTAACAGCGGTTTTGAGTTCATCTTCATCTATAGGTTTTAAAAGATAATCTATACTATTAAGTTTAAAAGCCTGTAAGGCGTACTCATCGTATGCCGTGGTAAAAATTATAGCACTTTTCACTTCCCTGGCATCAAAGATCTCGAACGAAAGGCCATCATTAAGCTGAATGTCAAGAAAAATAATATCCGGATGCCTATTATTACTGAACCATTCCAGAGAGCTTTCAACTGAATGAAGGGTGGAAACTATTTCAACTCCCAATTTTTCCAACATTCGACTTAGGCGTCTGGCAGAGGGTTTTTCATCTTCTATTATAATTGCCTTCATGTTTTATTGTTTAAGATAACAGTTTACTCCCATTTTCTCTTTTCCTGCATTTCCTTATCCATAATTTCCTTAATTTTTCTTTCTTCCCACCTGCGCCCCAAAATTAAACCGGAGCCAAAAACACCTGCCCAATGTGCTACAAGTCCAATTCCCCAAAAAAATACAGTAGAGTAATTGGTTATATCCTGTAATTCCTCCCACATGTTCTTACCCTTGATTTGCACCACCATTATAGCAATATTTACAAAAAGATAAACCAGCAGGTGAATATAAAACCCTTTGATATCTTTCACCCTTTTTTGAGCAGTTTTAAACGCACTGTCCTCAGTATATTTTTCTTCCATTATTTCCAATCGGTTTTCTTCATACTCTCCTTTTCCATGATCTCCCTTATCTTTTTCTCTTCCCATTGAGCACCATATCCAAAGACAGAAAAAGCATGGATAGTTAGTCCTAAGCCCCAACCAAGCATTGGGAACCAAAACCACTGGAAGTCCCAATAGGTCCTGTAATTAATAAAAATTAAGAAGGGGATCACTAAACAATATGAAAGAAGGTTCCCGTAAAACTCTTTAATTTCCCTAACCCTTTGTTTGGCAGAAAAATAAGCATTGTCCCTGTTTGATTTTTGTGCTTCCATGACTACAATTTGTTTAGTTAATAAAGGTATACGAACCCGAAAAAATCCGGAATCTTCTTCTATGTAAATTTTTCTTGAGGTCACCAGGCCATATCTTTCTTCTATATTCTTAAGACCCACCCCTTGCCTGGACTGTATGATCTCTTTCTTTTGAAGGTTATTTTCCACAACCAGATATCCATCTTCCTCATAAATTTTAATATATAATGGCCTGCTCTCACTCACTACATTATGCTTAACCGTATTTTCCAATAATAGTTGTAAAGACAGTGGCACAACCCTGGCTTCCGGATTTTCCAGGTGTTTCGGGGCTTCATAAAAAACACTGCCTTCAAATCTCATTTTAAGCAATTCCATATAGGTGACGGCAAAGCTTAACTCTTCTTCAACATTTATAAGCTCCTTATCTTTTTGCTCCAGTACATACCTGTAAATTTTGGAGAGTGACGTTGTAAATCTTTGTGCATTTTCAGGGTTTTCCTCTATTAAAGAAGTAAGCACATTAAGACTATTAAAAAGAAAATGCGGATCAATTTGATTCTTGAGACTCTCAAATTGAGCGGCAGCTGTACCCGCAATGATCTTTTGTTCTGTAACCTTCTTTTCCTGGGCCAGTCTATAAAAATAGACGGCGTGAAAAAAGAGAGAGATCACCAGGGTAATTATGAGAGCAATGAAGTAAAACTGCAGGTTTTCTTCAGCAAAAAATTCCTCGAAGCTTAGACCGCTTAATCCAACCCGGTGGATAACCCTTACTATAAAAAGAGTGAAAAGAGTTATTAAAACAGATCCCAGGAGCCCTAACCAAAATCTATATTTGGAATTTTTTTTCCACTTTAGGGAATTGAAGTAATCAAAAAAATAACCATTTACTAAACTCAAAGGAACGCTGTAGAGGATATAGTATCCAAAAACATGGAGCATTTTCATTTCCCATACAATTGTACCCCCGGAGATGACCCGGAAGCTGTACTCCAATAGAAAAAGGAGTGCCCCTATTATAAAACCTATTCCTATTATTTTGCCTGGTCCTCTCATAATTAGTTACCTCTGTTGAGATGATAATATTTTTGAATACAATTACTTCAGAAAAGTAATCTTTAAAAATATTAAATCTTAATTCAGGAATTATTTATACAACGAGGTAAATTTCCGCAATGGGACTACGGAAACCAATTTCAATTTACTGAAATGTGGATTAAAGAGGATGAGCTGCGAATTATTCAAAAATAGAAGTTAAACTCTCCTGTCTTCCATTTTTTCCTTAGATCCCTTGAAAGGTCGAATAATTAGACGGGCAGCCTTGTCATAATTTATATAATTATATACCCAGTTGAAAAAGGTTACAAACCTATTCCTGAAACCTATGAGGTACCACAAGTGTATAAACATCCAGATAAACCAGGCAAAAAATCCGCCAAATTTCCATTTTTCCAAATCAACTACGGCCCGGTTTCTACCAACGGTTGCCATTGTCCCCTTATCCTTATATTCAAAGGGCTCCAGCTTTTCCCCTTTAACCAGCCGTTTTAGGTTCTGCGCTAAATGTTTTCCCTGTTGTATGGCCGGTTGAGCAACCATTGGGTGGCCTTTTGGATAATTCTCATTTTGCATCACCGCTATATCTCCAATAGCAAAAATATTCTCATAGCCGTTTACCTGATTGAATACATTCACTTCATACCTGTTTGCTGCTTCTATTAAAGCCGAAGCATTTAAACCTTCAACAGGAGCTCCTGTAACTCCCGCACTCCAAATAAAAGTGGAGGACCTAAAAGTCCTGTCTGTATTAGTAGTTACATTTTCACCGTCATAAGATTCTACCATGGTATTTAGATGAACCTGCACACCCAGTTCCTTCAAGAATTTATGTGCTTTTGCAGATGCTTCCTCACTCATAGGCGGGAGTACCCTGCCCAGGCCTTCCAGGAGATGAATTTCCATTTCCTCCGGGTCAAGATCAGGATAATCCTGAGGCACTATATTTTTTTTAAGTTCTGCAATTGCTCCGCTTAGCTCTACTCCGGTTGGGCCTGCGCCAACAAGTATAAAAGTGAGAAGCGCTTTTCGCTTCACAGGATCATCTGTCACAACAGCCTGCTCGAGATTTTCAAGAATAAGACTTCGAATGTTAAGAGCCTGGGGTACAGTTTTCATCCACATACCGTGTTCTTCTATACTGTCATTTCCAAAAAAATTGGTTTTTGAACCTGTGGCAATTACCAGGTAATCATATACAAGATCTCCAACAGTGGTATGGATAATATTTCTTTCAGCATCAATCCTTTCTACCTCGGCCATTCTAAAAAAAGCGCGATCACTGGTACTGGTAATTTTCCTTAATGGGTAAGCAATCGAATCCGGCTCCAGGCCGGAGGTAGAAACCTGGTAAAGCAATGGCTGAAAAGTATGAAAGTTGTTTCTATCCAGTAAAACCGTCTGGAACTCTTCCTTAAGCAATTTCCGGGTAAGTGTAATTCCTGCAAATCCACCTCCAATTATTACTACTCTTGGTAAATCACTTTTTGGAATATTCATGTGTGGGTTTTTTCAAAGTTATTATATACCAGCCAGAGGCTCCCTAAAAATTTCGGAAAAATTAGTTAAATTCTCAAATATATTTACTTCCCTTCAAAAATTAGTATTGCCAACTTTGTAAGAAATTACGGTTTAATGTTGTAACAAATTTGATATTGGGAAGACTTACTCTTTGCTAACCACAACCTGTGAATAAAGAACTAGAACATAAGTTTGTGAGCAATCTGGAAAAGCACCAGAATATTGTGCACAAGATCTGTAGGATTTATACCAATGACCAGGCTTCACATAATGATCTGTTCCAGGAAATCACTATACAACTTTGGAAGGCTTATCCAAAATTTAGGGGAGATGCAAAGTTCAGCACCTGGATGTACCGGGTAGCACTAAACACTGCTATCACCTTATATCGCAAGAAAAAGAGAGGAATACAGACACAGGATTACGACACCGTACATTTTAGAATCCACATTGAAGAGTATGATGATGCTACAGAGCAACAATTAAAAGTAATGTACAGCGCTATCAAGGAACTGAATGATATTGAGAAAGCATTGATCTTCCTCTATCTTGAGGATAAAAATTACAGAGAAATATCTGAAACCCTTGGAATATCTGAAGTTAATGCAAGGGTGAAGATGAACAGGGTCAAAACAAAATTAAAGAGTATTATAAATCCGTAAGAATATGGATGAACTGGAATTATTAAAAAAAGACTGGCAAAAACAGGAAGGGAATTATCCCCAACTTAGTTATGACCAGATATATAAAATGCTATGGAAAAAATCTTCTTCTATAGTAAAATGGATCTTTGTAATAAGTATCCTGGAGTTTCTCTTTTGGGCCCTGATTACCATCTTTTTTGCAGATAATGATTACTGGAAGGAAATGGAACGTTTGCACTTAAGGGAATTTACTATTGCCGCTTATGTAGTGAGCTATGGTATTACCTTTTTCTTTATCTATTTGTTTTACAGGAACTACCAGCGAATCTCTGCCACAGACGATGCATCTACGCTCATGGGAAACATATTGAAGACCAGGAAAACCGTGAAATGTTATATTGCTTATATCTTAATATCTACCGCAATAACAACGCTGGTATATACTTATTTCGCTTTTTATTATCACCCGGGCAACGTACAGGTAGACGATATTTCTAAATACACCTTTACTTTTACACAATGGGTAATATTTCTAGGTGTAATGTTTATTTTCCTGGCACTGCTTCTAGGTCTTATCTGGCTGTTTTATCGGTTAATTTATGGCATATTACTAAAACGACTCAATAAGAATTACAGGGAATTAAAAAAGCTGGAGATGTAAATACATTCATCCATTTAAGGTCAAAAACTTCAAAATTAAAAACTCAGGAAAATTCAACCTTAATTTAAACTGGATGTCTTTATCGTATGTGAGAATCCAGGTTTAATCCTAAAAGAATTTATAAGTAATTTATCATTAAATTTTTCAGGCTTCAATTGTAATTGTATAACTTGAGAATCTTAAAAATTCGGGCATGGAGAACCATTTTTTGTCCCTAAAAACCAAAAACAAATGGAATTTACCAACCCCCTTGTATATGGGGTTCCAATATTTCTGGGCTTAATTCTACTGGAGCTCACTTATAGCAAAACTCACGACAACAAAAATCTTTATAAATGGAAAGACCTTACTTCCAGTTTAATGCTGGGTATAGGTTCGGCTGTGCTAGGAGCCCTCGTGAAGACTGCGGCTGTTATCCTAATTTTCAATTTCGCATACGAACTCTTTAATCCTGTTGTAGGTGGGGTACGTACCAATATTATGGGTTACGAATCCTTTGGTTATGTTTGGTATATCTGGATTCTTTGTATGCTGGCAGATGATCTTACATATTACTGGTTCCATAGACAAAATCATATGGTGCGATTTTTCTGGGCAGCACATATTGTTCATCACTCATCAGATAATTTTAATTTAGGGACAGCTATTCGCAATGGCTGGTTCACCATTCTTTATAAGCCATTCTTTTATGTTTGGATAGTTATAATTGGTTTCCCGCCGGAAATGTTGGTTGTATGCCTGGGGATTGAAGCTTTATGGCAGTTTCAATTGCACTCCACTTACATACCTAAGATGGGAATAATAGAAAAGTTCCTTAATACGCATACTATGCACCAGGTTCACCATGCCCGTAATCTTGAATATATGGATAAAAATCATGGGGGTATCCTGAATATATTTGACCGTATTTTTGGCACCTGGAAGGAGTATGATGAAGATATCGATATAGAATATGGTGTCTCTACC
>DATHWA010000004.1:0-8541 GCA_035461025.1 Gillisia sp.
GAGAAACAACAGTTGGGAAATTGCCATCAGGTTGTTCCTGCTCCTTAACTGTAAAAACATTTTTATAACCTGCTCTCTCAAGTACCTGCGGATTCACAGTCACCGCAGTACCATGCAGGGAAGTAAATACTATCTTTAAATTATCCTTTGCTGAAGCAGGGGTGTCAAAACTTCCGTTTTTTACTGATGCCTCTATAAAAGCCTCGTCTACCTCTTTATCAATAAATTCTATAAGATCCTTATTTGCTTCAAAATTGATGTTGGCAAAGTCTACATTTTCAATCTCCTCAATGATCTTCATATCCATTGGCGGAACAAGCTGCCCGCCATCCTGCCAGTAAACTTTATACCCATTATACTCCGGCGGATTGTGGCTAGCCGTAAGCACTATTCCGCAGTGGCAATCCAGGTGCTTAACCGCGAAAGATAGAACCGGCGTTGCACGCAGGTCTGAAAATAAATATACTTTCACCCCGTTTGCAGAAAAGACATCTGCGACTACCTGGGCGAGTTCTTTACTATTGTGCCTGCAGTCGTAAGCGATAACTACTTTATGTTGCTCCCCGGGAAATTCTTCTTTAAGGATATTACTAATTCCCTGTGAATTTCTTCCAAGAGTATATTTATTAATTCTATTTGGGCCTACACCCATGATGCCCCTCATTCCCCCGGTACCAAAAGCGGCATTTTTGTAAAAGCTCTCCTCAAGTTCTTTTGGGTTATTCTCTATTAAACTATTGACATTTTTATGGGTTTCTGAATCAAAATTATCTGAAAGCCATTCTTTGGCCTTATTAAGTATTTCAGGTTTAATTTGTGTCATAGCTTAAAATTTTGAGGAACAAAAATAAGGATTTAAGCTGAAAGTGCTTTGTTTATCCCGGTAGTTTTACTTATTAGATAACGGTCTTTCTCCCTTTTGCTTCTCAATATAAGTTCCCCAAGAAAACCTGCGAGAAAGAATTGAGTTCCTATGACCATTAGGATGAGAGAGATATAAAACCAGGGGTTGTTTGTTACCAGGATATTAGGAAGCTCGTGGTACATCTTATACAATTTTGACAAACCAATCCAGGCAGCTGCTATAAAACCAAAAAAGAACATAAGTACACCCAGGGCTCCAAACAGGTGCATAGGCCTTTTTCCAAATTTTGAAAGGAACCAGATACTTATTAGGTCAAGAAAGCCATTTATAAACCTTTCCATTCCAAATTTGGTCTTTCCATATTTCCTGGCCTGGTGCTTAACTTCTTTTTCAGTAATATTTGAGAATCCGGCATTCTTTGCCAATACAGGAATGTACCTGTGCATTTCCCCGTAGACATCAATATTCTTGATCACCTCCTTGCGGTAGGCCTTAAGACCACAATTAAAATCGTGAAGTTTTACCCCTGATGTCTTTCTTGCGGCCGCATTAAATAACTTGGAGGGCAAATTTTTTGCAATTACAGAATCATATCTTTTTCTTTTCCAACCGGAAACAAGATCGTAATTCTCTTTTTTAACAAGATCGAAAAGTTCCGGGATCTCTTCAGGATTATCCTGGAGGTCTGCATCCATAGTGATGATCACTTCCCCTTCTGCCGCAAGGAAGCCCGCGTGAAGGGCCTGGGATTTCCCGTAATTCCTGTTGAACTTTATGCCCTTTACAGCGTGATTCTCTACTGCAAGGTGCTGTATAGTATTCCAGGAACCATCTGTACTGCCATCATCTATAAAAATTATTTCATAAGAATAAGAATTGGATTGCATCACAGATACAATCCAATTATATAATTCATTTAAAGACTCTTCCTCGTTAAGGAGAGGAATAACTATAGATAATTGCATTAAATATAATTTAAACCCTATGCTTCATAGGGGTTTTTGTTCTTCATAACTAGACCTGCAATGAGTGAATAGATCAGGCCAAAAAAAGCACTCATTGCTATAAATATAGCCCCTCCAAGTAAAGGATTTGACATCCATTTAATCCAACCCAGGCTCATTTCAATTTGTTCATCAGTAAGATTGCCAGATGCTGCCATTTGATCCCGTGCAATATCCAACATTTGTTCCGCAAAATCTGGTTCTATAATGTAATTGAAAATAAGATTATAAATAAGAAATAAGATCCCGCTAATTACTCCCGTAAGGACTCCAACCTTTAGGGCTTCACTTAAACTTAAATAATTATTATTTTGATTTTTATACGCTTTTATCCCGAAAATAATAACTACAGGGAAAGCAACATAATACAAATACATTGGCCATTGTGCTCCTTCATAGGCTAATCCGGTAACATACGTAATTACAGAAATAAGAATTAGGATAATGCCCAAAATGAATCCATAATTTGCGCCAATTTTTCCTGGCGTTACAGTTGTGGTAGTTTCTTCCATTATTTTTTAAGGTATTGGTTATACCGGTTAGTTAACAAATATAGAAAAACGTTACACATCAGCTTTATTTTACTTAATTTAGAGATACTGAAAAAATCATAGACATTTTTGTTTGTTATTTCCTAAATTTGCTTAAATTTGCCACTCGAAAAAACGAACACGATTTAAAGAATAAAGCGATGAAGCAGGGAATCCATCCGGAAAATTATAGATTGGTAGCATTTAAGGACATGTCTAATGAAGAGGTGTTCCTCACTAAATCTACCGCTAATACAAAAGAAACTATTGAAGTTGACGGTACTGAGTATCCATTGGTAAAGATGGAGATCTCAAGAACCTCTCATCCATTCTACACTGGAAAATCCAAATTACTGGATACGGCAGGTAGAATTGACAAGTTCAAGAACAAATACGCAAAATTCAAGAAGTAAGCTTTCTGAATACCAAAATACAAGGCCTTCAAAATTTGAAGGCCTTTTTTGGTTTAAGGAGTGAAAAAGTAAAAGTAGAATGTAGAGGTAGTTTTTTCAATACCTTTATATTAAGCCACTAAAAATTTATTGATGAACTACATTTTATTTGATGGCACCGCCCGCAAGCAGTTATTGCCTTTTACCTTTACCAGGCCCGTTGCCGATATTAGAGTGGGTATATTGACTATACGTGAAAAATGGGAGAAGGTGCTGGGTTCAACCACCTCCACGGTGACTGAAGATTATCTTTCCAATAAATGGCCATTGGTAGAAATGGAGGAAAATATAATGATAAATGCTTCATTTCTTCCCACGCCCGAACTTGTTGCACAAATTGAATCCCTGGAGGAAGACCAGGCGATTTTTTCAGAAGATGAAGTCATAGCTTTTTTCACGTTTGAAGATCAGGAGGTAGATTTTTCTAAATATACCCAGCTTGAACTTGAAGGAGAACCATTCAGAATAGCTCACACCTGGGACATTTTTTCAAAAAACAGAGAGGCTATAATTGCCGATTTTGAGTTGCTAACTGCCAACCGCGAATCACAACCTATCCCTACATCTAATAATGTTCTGGGAGCAGAAAATATATTTATAGAAGAAGGAGCTAAAGTTGAATTTGCAACATTGAACGCTTCAACCGGGCCTATTTATATTGGTGCAGATGCCGAAATTATGGAAGGATCACTCGTACGAGGGCCATTTGCAATTTGTGAAGGTTCTGTTCTTAAATTAGGAGCCAAAATCTACGGACCCACAACAGTAGGTCCCTTTTCAAAGGTAGGAGGGGAGGTAAACAATTCAGTTATTTTTGCATACTCCAATAAGGGACATGACGGATTTTTGGGCAACTCTGTTTTAGGAGAATGGTGTAACCTGGGAGCAGATACAAATACTTCCAATCTTAAAAATAACTATGCCGAGGTAAGGTTATGGGACTACGAAACAGAGCGCTTTGCACCAACAGGCTTGCAGTTTTGCGGCCTAATGATGGGGGATCACAGCAAGTGCGGAATTAATACCATGTTTAATACTGGTACCGTAGTGGGGGTAAGCGCCAATATCTTTGGCAGTGGATTCCCTCGTAATTTTATTCCATCTTTCAGCTGGGGTGGTAGCGCGGGAACAACCACGTATAAAACATCCAAGGCCTTTGAAGTAGCGGAGGAAGTAATGAAAAGAAGAAACCTAGAATTCACCAATGATGATCGGGAAATCCTGGAATATGTTTTTGAGGAAAGCAAGAAGTGGAGAAGGGAATAGTTAGATATGAGTACTGGGATGTGAGATTTTAGAAAAAGAATCTGGAGTCTGGAGTCTAGAATCTAGACCTTTATTTTAGCAATTAAGGGATTTTTGAACCTACAAATGAAATGAAAGGGTTGGGGCCAGCTCAACCCCTACAACAGGCGTTGACTATCCACTCTCCACTTTTAACTCTCCACTTTTTTTTCAACCTACAACCTACAACCTAAAACCAATAATATATTACACGTGCAAACTATCCTCTTTCCACTTTCCACTCTCCACTTTTTTTAACCCACAACTGATAACAGACAACTGACAACTGACTACCGCCAAACTTCCAACTCCACCTTTTTTAAAAACCAATTTAAACAAGTATCTTTGCAGCCCTTAAAATGAAGGTTTTAAACTGCATTGCGAATGACTGGTCTTAAAAAAGTTGCTTTTTACACTCTGGGATGTAAGCTCAATTTTTCAGAAACATCTACTATCGCCCGTTCTTTTAAAGAAGAAGGTTTTGCGAGAGTGGATTTTTCAGAAAAAGCTGATATCTACGTTATCAATACCTGCTCTGTTACAGAAAATGCAGATAAGCGATTCAAGACTATTGTGAAACATGCTCAAAAGGCCAATGAGGACGCCTTTGTGATCGCGGTGGGTTGTTATGCCCAACTTAAGCCGGAAGAGCTGGCAGATGTTGAGGGCGTGGATCTTGTGCTGGGTGCAACAGAGAAGTTTAAGATCACCCAATATCTTAATGACCTTGTAAAAAATGAGCAGGCCCAGATCCATTCCTGTGAAATAGAAGAGGCAGATTTTTATGTAGGTTCATATTCTTTTGGAGATCGTACCAGGGCTTTTTTAAAGGTGCAGGACGGTTGCGATTATAAATGTACCTATTGTACGATACCCCTGGCCCGGGGAATATCCAGAAGTGATAAACTGGAAAATGTTCTTGAGAATGCTGCTAAAATTTCAGCTAAGGGAATAAAAGAAATAGTTCTTACAGGAGTAAATATTGGGGATTATGGAAAAGGGGAATTTGGAAATAAAAAACACGAGCATACTTTCCTGGACCTTGTAAAAGCTTTGGATACTGTGGAGGGAATAGAACGGCTTAGGATCTCTTCTATTGAACCTAACCTTTTGAAAAATGAAACTATAGATTTTGTTGCTCAAAGTAAATCCTTTGTCCCTCATTTTCATATCCCTTTACAAAGTGGAAGTAATGAAGTACTGAAAGCTATGCGCTGGAGGTATATGAGGGAATTGTATGTAGACAGGGTAGAACAAATTAAAACGGTTATGCCAGATGCCTGCATTGGAGTGGATGTCATTGTAGGATTCCCCGGAGAAACGGAAGAGTGTTTCCTGGAAACTTATAATTTTTTAAATGACCTCGATATATCCTACCTGCACGTTTTTACTTATTCAGAAAGGGATAATACTCCTGCAGCAACAATGGATGGAGTAGTGCCACTGAAGGTTAGAAAAAAACGAAGTAAGATGTTACGCGGACTTTCAGCAAAAAAAAGAAGAGCCTTTTATGAAAGTCAGTTAGGAAAAGTTCATACCGTTCTGTTCGAGGGTGAGAATAAGGAAGGCTACATTCACGGTTTTACAGAGAACTATGTTAAAGTAAAGACTCCCTGGAATCCGGAACTCGTAAATACACTGCACGATATTGAACTCACAAATATAGATGAGGACGGGCTTGTGCGATTTAATTACTCTGAGCCTGTTGTAGCGAGTTAAATATTAATGCCAACAGGAAGAAGATCTTTATACTTTCTTCTGTTCTTTCTAATGAATTTTGCTATTTCAGGGCTTGTAGGTACTACACGGTCTGTCCCCTCCTGAATCTTATTGAGAAGAGTGGTGAGAAAGGATTCAAGATATCCTTCTTCCTTCAGCTCATCTGTCATAGTTAATTTTGTAAGAAATATTTTTCTCTCCTGTTGAGAGTATTCTACAGTAACCAATTCCTCTTTAATAACAGCCTCAAACTGCCTTAAGAATTCATTATTGGTGATCTCTATTGCATCTTCGGTCATCATAGTAGTATTTTTAGTTTTATATGAACTTCTCCTGGAAATAATTTGCAGATAGGGGTTACATTTACAAGTAAAATATTGAGGAGTTATTTATGAAATAACTCCTTAAGAATCCTAAATTTTTTCCTAATTTAAAAGTGATGTACAAAGTTAAGGGATTAATATTCAATAAACCAATCAAACTTTAATTACGGGTGGCAAAGAGATGTGGTAATTTTTAAACGCCTCCTCCTGGGGAGGTGTTTAAAAAATGAAGTAATTTTGGGGAGGGTATAAAATATTTGAACATATTCATAGTTTAACGATTCTATAAATGCTGGAAGAAGAGGAGATCATTCATGTTTACTTTATGCCGGGCCTGGCTGCAAACGCGGCTATTTTTGAACATATAAAGCTACCTGAAGACAAATTCAAGACTCATTTCCTTGAATGGATCATTCCCCTTGATGATGAGTCCCTGAAAGATTATGCTTTAAGGATGAACCGCTATGTGAAACATGATAATATTGTTTTAATAGGAGTCTCCTTTGGCGGAGTTGTTGTGCAGGAGATGAGTAATCACCTTAAAGTACGAAGGTTGATCATTATTTCCAGCGTGAAATGCAGGGATGAACTTCCCAGAAGAATGCGTTTTGCAGCCAAAACAGGTTTTTTTAAATTGATCCCTACCAGTTTGCTGGATTATGTGGATCATTTTGAAAAATTTGCAGTGAATGATTTTCTTAAGAAAAGAGCACGGTTATATCGTAAATATCTTTCAGTTAGAAATAACAAATACCTGGATTGGGCAATAAAAAATATGGTATGCTGGGATTGTGAAAAACCTCGCAAGGGTCTGGTACATATACACGGAGATGCAGATCTTATTTTTCCGCATAAATACATCAAGGGTTGCATTACAGTTAAAGGTGGAACTCATATAATGATTATTAATAGATACAGATGGTTTAACCGTCATCTTCCGGAAATAATTTTAACCGGAGGAATAAGCGAAAAGAAAAAAAATAAAAAAGTAGAGAGATGAAAATTTTAAAGATTTTGTTGATGAGTGTTGGTTTATTAGCTGTTAGCGCAGTAAGCATTCAAGCTGTCCAGGAAGGGCCCCACTCTGAGGACAGGGAAGAGGAAAAAATGGAGGTGAAGGATAAGGTGACAAATGATTATAATGTCTATGCTTTGCCAATGCCGGATGGCTTAAACTTCGCGGGAGAGGTTGTACCTCTGGAAGACCCGGATGTTTATGAGCGTATGGATAGGGAGTTGCTGGTGAATACTTACTGGCAATCTAATGCTTTACTTTTAATGAAGCGGGCTCATAAATATTTTCCAATCATAGAACCTATTTTGGAAGAATATGGCGTGCCGGATGATTTCAAATACCTGGCGGTAATTGAAAGTAGTCTTACCCAGGCAGTTTCACCTGCAAGAGCTACAGGAATATGGCAAATTATGGAAGGAACCGGGAAAGATTACAAGCTGGAGATCAATTCCAATGTAGATGAACGCTATCACATTGAAAAATCTACCAGGGTTGCCTGTGAATATTTTATAAAATCAAAACAACAGTTTGGAAGCTGGACGATGGCAGCGGCTGCATATAATGCCGGGAATACCGGAATTTCAAGGCAGTTGACAAGGCAGGATGTAAATGATTATTATGATTTGTTGTTAGGGGAGGAGACAGGGAGATATGTTTTCCGGATCCTGGCGGTAAAAGAGATCATGAAGGATCCCAGGAAATATGGATTCAATTTTTCTAAAGAAGATCTATACGAGCCTATTCCAACATATACGGTTAAGGTTAATACTGCGGTAGAAGACTTCGCTACATTTGCTAAAGACAATGGGATCAATTATAAGATCCTAAAGATTCATAATCCGTGGTTACGGGAAGCACACTTAAATAACAAGTCCGGGAAAGTGTATGAAATTGAAATCCCACAACAGGGGCATTATAGAGAGGTAAAGTAACCGGTGAGCTATTTTATTTTGGCCCTAATTTAGGGCCACCGGCTCCGGGCGTTGATCGAAATTTCTTTCTCCCAGCAAATGATTGGCTATGCCGTCATAAATGGAATTATAGTTAGCGTCCAGTGACTCTTCGAAACTCTTATGATAGCTATGGGTGACACCCCTTCTAATATCAAGGATCTTTTTATTTCCATCCAGTAGAAAGGTTGTGGGAAGACCAAGGGAATGTTTCAGGTTTCTTATGACGTGCGGATTTTTATTCTCCAGCTCATCAACATATGCTATATGAATGTTTTTGCTGAAAGCTTTGGAAGCTTTGCGGGTGGTCTTTTTATCATCCCAGAACAGAACTACAAAATCTATTTTATCGTGATACTTCTGTGCCAGTTCATTAAGCGCCGGAACTTCACCTTTCGT
>DATHWA010000005.1:0-19643 GCA_035461025.1 Gillisia sp.
GGGGATGGGGTAGAGGAGTTGTCGGTTGTCGGTTGTCGGTTGTCGATTGAAAAAAAGTGAAGAGAGGAGAGTGGAGAGTGGAAAGTCTGCACGTGTATAAAAAAACCGCTGTGGTGGTAGCATATTACATAACCGGAAAAGAAAATTCTAGAAACTATAGCACCACGAACTTCCGAATTGACAAAACAGCGCAAACCGTTTTTCAACTCCGTGCAAAACTCCTAATACTCTGTGGTTAAATAAAAATAAGCTCGAAAAAACGAAAATCATCAAATTATAGAGGGACCCCAACCGACAACTGACAACCCACAACAGACAACTTCTCAATTCTCAAGTCTCAATACTCAATACTCAATACTAACTACTCACTACTAATTATTATACCCAAACCTCTTCAACTGTCTCGCATCATTACGCCAGTTCTTATTGACCTTAACGTATAATTCTATGTGCACCTGCTTGCCAAAAAAAGTTTCCAGGTCTTTTCTCGCCTCTACCCCTACTCTCTTCAAAGCTGCACCTTTATGGCCAATGATAATCCCTTTTTGGGTTTCACGTTCTACCATGATCACACTACGCATTCTAATGATCTCTTCTTCTTCAAAGAATTCTTCAGTATCGATCTCAACACTGTAAGGGATCTCTTTTTTGTAGTGAACCAGGATCTTTTCCCTGATGATCTCGTTTACGAAAAAACGTTCGGGTTTATCGGTTAAAGTGTCTTTTGGATAAAAGGCAGGAGACTCCGGTAACAGGTCTACAATCCTTTGAAAAACTTCCGGCACATTAAATCCCTGCAGGGCAGAAACCGGATAGATCTCTGCATTGGGAACTTTTTCCTTCCATAATGCTACCTGGTCTTCCAGCTGCTCCTGGTTGGAAGTATCAATTTTATTCAGTAATAATAGAACCGGTATCTTAGAGTTGATGATCTTATTAAAAAAGGCTTCATCCTTAAGTTCTTTCTCACCTATTTCCACCATGTAAACCAGGATATCTGCATCTTCAAAAGCAGATTTCACAAAATCCATCATGGATTGTTGCAAGTCATATGCAGGTTTTATAATTCCGGGGGTGTCACTAAGGATCATCTGGAAGTCCTCCCCGTTCACGATACCAAGGATACGGTGGCGGGTGGTTTGCGCTTTGGAGGTAATAATGGAAAGTTTTTCCCCTACAAAAGCATTCATCAAAGTGGATTTTCCAACATTTGGATTCCCAATAATATTTACGAAACCAGCTTTATGTGCCATAATAATATAATTTCTACAAAGATATTTTATTTGGATGCCCCCTCCTAAAGGTTTGGAAAATAATTAATGAGCTTTGAAAACCTTATCGCAATTCTTTTAAGCTATGGGTTGATTTTTTAATAAATTAAAGTAGTTTTGTTCACTCTTATGAGGAACAGAAAGCACATATTCTCTTCTCCGGTTACGCCGCCCTAGGTAAATCAATATATCCCCTGCACCCTATTTAACTATACAGGAAGATTTCCAGTACATATTATTTTTTTTAAAGATTTCCTTCATGAAAAAGATTTTCAACCTCTTTGATTTTCAACAAAAAGTAGATTACAGAACCGAAGTCCTCGCCGGACTCACCGTTGCCTTGGCATTGATCCCGGAAGCAGTGGCCTTCGCACTTATCGCAGGCCTTTCTCCACTAACAGGCCTTTACGCCGCTTTCGTAATGGGCCTTGTAACCTCCATCCTGGGAGGGCGCCCCGGAATGATCTCCGGAGCTACCGGTGCAGTGGCAGTAGTCATTGTAGCCCTGTCTATTTCACATGGGGTGGAATATGTTTTTGCTACTGTT
The DNA here is from genome assembly GCA_035461025.1 of Gillisia sp. Taxonomy (GTDB): domain Bacteria; phylum Bacteroidota; class Bacteroidia; order Flavobacteriales; family Flavobacteriaceae; genus Gillisia. Next base: position 1,819 of record DATHWA010000005.1, read on the forward strand.
ATATTTGCCGGGCTTATACAAGTTTTGGCAGGAATACTCAGGCTTGGAAAACTCATTAGGCTGGTGCCGCATTCAGTAATTTTTGGATTTGTGAACGGGCTTGCCATTATTATATTTATGTCTCAGCTCGATCAATTTAAAAATGTGAACGAAGCCGGTGAAATGGTATGGATGACGGGTAATTCGCTATTTCTAATGCTTGGCCTGGTGCTTCTCACTATGTTGATCATCTGGGGTCTTCCTAAATTAACTAAGGTTGTTCCTTCATCGCTTATTGCGATACTTGTGGTATTTGGAATAGTTTTATTCCTCGGAATAGATACGAGAACAGTGGGTGATATCGCCTCCATTAACGGTGGCTTTCCTCCTTTTCATATTCCTATGGTCCCCTTCAATTTTGAAACTCTTGCCATTATTTTTCCTTTTGCCGGCATTATGGCCGGGGTAGGATTAATTGAGAGTTTATTGACTCTCAATATCGTAGATGAGATAACCGAAACTCGTGGCCGCAGTAATAAGGAATGCGTGGCCCAGGGTACTGCCAATGTAATTTCAGGATTTTTCTCCGGGATGGGAGGGTGTGCTATGATTGGCCAGAGCCTTATTAACGTATCTTCCGGGGCGAGGGCGAGATTGTCTGGGATTGTAGCGGCAGTGAGTTTACTTTTATTCATTATGTTCGGGGCAGATGTGATTGAACTATTACCAATGGCAGCCTTAACCGGGGTAATGATAATGGTTTCAATAGGAACTTTTGAATGGGCGAGTTTGCACACCTTTCGCAGAATGCCAAAGAGCGATGTCCTGGTAATGGTCCTGGTTACTCTGGTTACCTTATTACTTCATAATCTTGCGGTGGCCGTATTAATTGGGGTTATTATATCTGCCCTGGTATTCGCCTGGGATAATGCAAAAATGATTAGGGCGAGAAAAAGTGTAGATGCTGAAGGAGTAAAACATTACGAGATATATGGTCCACTTTTCTTCGGATCTGTACAGGCATTTAATGACAAATTTGATATTCTGGGAGATCCGGAAGAGGTTATTATAGACTTTTCTGAAAGCCGTATCGTAGATATGTCCGGGATTGAGGCAGTTAACAAGCTTACAGAAAGATACCACAAACAGGGTAAGAAGCTACATTTACGACACCTTAGTGCCGACAGTAGAAAACTTCTTAGCAATGCAGATGCTATCATTGAAGTTAATATTCTGGAAGACCCAACTTATAAGGTAGTTGTTGACCGGTTCTAACTTATTTATATTTTAAAATTTTAAAGGCCGGTTCTCCCGGCCTTTTTTATGCTCTATTGTGAGACCATAAGATTGGCTTAGCTTTCAGGACTTGATGATAATACTCAGTTTTAACCAACTTCTAACCTTTCTTGCATCGGCATGGGTTTTAATTTTCTTAAATTAGTGCTCCTAATCAAAACAACGTATTTATGCCTTCATCACTTCCGGGAGACAAAGAATTGGAAACCGAATTATCTGTAAAGAATAAGGCTTTAAGGATAAATCTCAACGACAATATTTATGGAACCTTTGCTGAAATTGGTGCCGGACAGGAAACAGTTAGAAATTTTTTTAGGGCCGGGGGTGCTTCAGGAACCATTGCAAAGACCATAAGTGCATATGATAAAGATTTTAGCGATGCTATCTATGGACTGGAACCTCAAGGAAGATATGTGACAGAAGCAAGGCTAAAGGCAATGCTTAATTACGAAACAGATCTTATCGAAGAAAGGATTTCCAGGGACAAACATCCTAATAAATTATTTTTTAGTTACGCCAATACGGTAGCTACAATAGATTTCGCGAAAAGATATAAAGGCCACGGATGGCTGGGTATTAGATTCCAGGCAAATCCACGCGAAGAATACAGTGAAATAATCATCCACGTTCAGTTTCATGAAACCAATGCCTCTTTACAGCAAATTACCCTTGGAATTTTGGGGGTGAATTTGATCTATGGTGCATTTTATAAATATGATAACCCAAATGAGCTCCTCAGGAGTCTTTATGATCATATCAATAAAGATAAGATCGAAATAGACCTCATCAATTTTTCCGGGCCGCTGTTTAAAGATGTAGATAACAGGTTAATAAGCCTGCAGCTGGTTAAAAATGAGATGACCCAGGCGGTAATGTTTGCGCCAGACGGGAATATGGTTTTACCCGCAAGTATCTTATACAAAAAGAATATACTTACCCTTCGTGGTAGCTTTCGTCCTGTTACAAGGGTGAATATGAGTATGTATGAAAAATCATTGGAGCTATTTCAACAGGAGAAAAAAGTAGATCCAGATAATACAGTTGTGATATTTGAAATGACCCTTTCCAACCTTCGGGCAGAAGGGGAAATAGATGAAAAGGATTTTATGGCCCGGGCAGATTTGTTGGGCTCCCTGGGACAAACAGTAATGATCTCCAATTTTCAGGAATATTATAAGGTCGTGGAATATTTTTCTGTCCACACAAAAGAGCGAATGGGTCTCACAATGGGAGTGAATACCTTTATTGAGATATTCGATGAAAAATACTACAGACATCTTAGCGGTGGAATTTTAGAAGCCTTTGGTAAATTATTCTTCCGTGACCTCAAGATCTACCTCTATCCTCTCAAAAATAAAGAAACCGGGGAGATCATTACCAGTGATAATCTCAAAGTGCACCCACGTATGAAGGAGCTTTATAAATTCTTTAAAGACAATGGAAGGGTAGTTGATATCACAGATTACGATCCGGAAATTCTCGATATTTATTCCAGGGAGGTTTATGGCATGATCCAGGAAGGAAAGCAAGGATGGGAAAATATGCTGCCGGAAAGTGTTACGGCAATGATCAAAGAAAAACAAATGTTCCGAAAACAGGAACAGGAAAATTAAAGAAAAAAACCCCAATAAAAAGGGGCTTTTTCTTTTAATAATTTCTAGAACTAAAAAGCTGTCTCTTCCACTTCCAGGGCTGTAAACGCCTTTATTGCTGCATTGGGTTCAATTATGTTATGACCTTTCCAGTATTCCGGATTATAGACCTTAAAAGTTTCGTATTCAAAAGATGTTGAGGAATCAAGCTCATTAAAAAAGGCTTGATCAATTGGAGAATCCTCATAAATTACCAATTGATGTTTGGTTAGCTGGCCGGAGTTTATTTTGATCTTTAGATCCAATTCATTCTGCTTCCTGCGCCCCTTCACGAACTTATTCTTTTCAATGATCTTTAATGGCCGGTGTAAACCAAAACTTTCTCCTTTTTCAATTTCCAGGTAACCCGGATTATATTTTCCATTATTATCTTTACTAAAGATCATCTTCCCTCTATACACATCCTTACTTGTACTAATTCCGAACAGGCGAAAACTATTTAAGGTTTTCACATTTTGAAATTCGAGGCGGTGAACTCCGTAATCAAAAGTGTTTACGTATATTTTTCCTTTAAAAGTTGCACCCCTCTTGGGTTCAAAATTAATTACATAAACTATTTCATTTCCCAGTTGTAGAAATCCTTCAGTTCTAAACCTATATTTTCTGGAATTTTCCAGCACATCCATAGTGTTATCACTTTTCCAAAAGGTGTTGCCCAGAAGGGATTTGATTTTTGAATTTGCAGAATTCTGCAGGTTCTTCTTTCTTTCTTCTCTTGATTTCTCAATATCCTCCGGCGTCTCTTTCTCCTCCTTTTTCTTTTTCTCTTCAGAAGATTCAAATTCAAGTTCTTCCGCATCCAGTTTTACCCCTATAATACCGGTTTTAATTTTTAGAAAGGAGTTGCTCTTGATATTCTCTTTAAAGATATTCTCCAATTTGTCTACCAGTTCTGTAAGGCCCTCTGTGCTTTGAGGATTATGGAGGTTGGCCGCTTTTATCACCTGTAATTTTTGATCCTTATAATTACCGTAGAAATCGCCCAGGATTTCCTTATAGGAATCTGAATACCTGGGAACTTTCTGAGAAATTTGTGTCATAAGTGCCTGATCAAGATCCGGGAAAGTGCTTTTATCTACAATGAGATCAAACCTTCCTACATTATTCACATTGGATTCCCTGAAAAAAAATTTCTTATGGGCTAGGTCAAAATTATAGTTTGATTCTACATTCTCCTTTACCTTTTGAATAATCTCCTCCGGCGTCAGGTTTTTATTAGTGAGAAAAACATTCTCTAACTCTATAGCAGAAGGCTTCAGCAGAATGTCTTTCCCATTATGTACCTGTGAGTTAACTTTTAGGGTTTCATAGCCTATAGAAGAAATTAATAATGTATCCTTTTCTGAAAGCTTACCGTAAATGCTGAAGTTTCCTTCTTCATTTGTCACCACTCCCTTGCCGGGGGCATATTGCACTGTGGCAAACGATACCGGTTGCCGGGTATGGAAATCCAGCACTTTAGCGGAAATATCCTGCGCCTGGATCAAAGCTGCCTGAAAAAGGAAAAGCAGGGAAAAAGAAAAAACACACCTCATAAACTGTCTTTTGTAAAGAGACGCCCTGCAGCTCTTATTGTTACACAAGCCCGGGTAATTTCTTCTATTCACACACACAAAAAATCCCGCTTATTGGGCGGGATCTTTTATATATACTATCACATTAACCGGAGCAGGGAACCCAATAAAGACTTTCCGGTCTTATTAAAAGCCGTCCAACATGAATAGGCTTTTTTAACCTCAGGCAAATCCCAAACTCCTTACTTCCGGCTTTTTCCAGTACCCGGTTTAGATCCTTCAGTTTTTGTACCGTCTGCCTAAGGGCTGCTTCATTGACACTCTTATTGTTAATAGCATTCTGGACACACTGCCAATGGTATTTTCCGGTGAAATAGGCTTCGTAAGCTCCCCTTATTTCGGGATTTGAGCTTCAGTATTGCTAATCTCTTCCTATATCCTTACTATTACTTCTGATTTATCCAAAACCTTAAATGTTTATCGGTCCTGATAATAATTTCCAGGCCAGGCATCATTGGAAAAGTTAACATCCGGCAGAATTTTCTCCGGGTCCAGTTCCACACTTTCTACTTGCTTATCTGTTCTTAAAAGATAATTCCAGGTATCTCCTCGCTGCCATATCTCTACCGGTAAGCGTTTATCTTCTGTAGTGCCATCTTTGTAAGTTATCCTCATTTCCACCGGCATTGGTATTTCTCCCTTGTTGGAAAGGCTAATAACATAGTTCCCCTGATAGGTTTGTACCCCGTCTATAGCCAGATCAATATTGCCTGTCCCGTAGAACCAGCCTTTCCAGAACCAGTTCAGGTTTTCTCCCGCTACATTCTCCATGTGGTTAAAGAAATCATTTGGTTGAGGGTGTTTGAACGCCCAGGTTTCAATATAGGATCTAAAAGCGTTGTCAAACCTTTCCTCCCCAAGAATGTATTCCCTTAAAAGAAAAAGGCCCATTGCAGGTTTATAATAAGCAATCATTCCCAAATTTTGAAGATTGGCAACATCCGGATATGTATCTATCCCTTCACGGTTAGGGTTTAGAAACCAACCGGTCATGTTTCGCATCCTGTTAAGACGGGATGGATATTCCCCATCGTTGAATTCCAGAGTGCTATAGTGGTTAATAAAAGTATTGAACCCTTCATCCATCCAGGCATAGCGTTTTTCATTGGAACCTACGATCATTGGAAACCAGTTATGACCAAATTCATGATCTGTAACTCCCCACAAGGAAGCGCCTTTACTTTGCCAACCGCAAAAGTTGAGTCCGGGGTATTCCATCCCTCCAATATCTGCAGCCACATTAACCGCTACCGGCCAGGGATACTCATACCATTTTTCTGAATAATGCTCTACAGATGCTTTTGAATATTCTGTAGATCTGCTCCAGGCATCCTGCCCGTCACTTTCTTTTGGGTAGGCACTTTGTGCCATTGCTTTCTTTCCACTGGGTAGATCAATCTTTGCTGCATCCCAGATGAAAGCTTTGGAAGAAGCAAATGCCACATCCCTGGAATTCTCAATTCTGAAATGCCAGGTAAGGGTCCCTTCCTGTTTTGCTCTTACAGAAGGATCATTCACCTCTTCCGGTCTTATTAAATAAACTGTAGAATCACTTTTTGAAGCCTGTTCCATTCTCTCCCTCACTTTAGGAGAAAGAACCTGGCGCGGGTTCAGCAGTTCCCCGGAACCTACCACAATATGGTCAAAAGGCACGGTGATCTTGTAGTCAAAAGTCCCATAGTCATAATAAAACTCCCCGGCACCCAGGTAGGGCTCAATGTTCCAGCCTACCACATCATCAAAGACCGCTACCTGCGGGAACCACTGTGCCATGGCATAGATAGTCCCATCACCTACATCCAGTCTTCCCATACGATCCATTCCCTCTACCGGGATCTTATATTCAAAATCCATTGAGATGGTGGCCTTACCCCCTTTGGCAGCAAGTGGCTCATCAAAGAAAACCTGCATCCTGGTATCATCAATGATATGCCTGGAAGAGCTACCTCTTTTTACTTTGGCTTCAAGATTGGTAATAGTATATCCTCCATCTATATCACCGTTATATCGGTTCCCCTGGATGGGAGTCGTTAGGCTGCCACGGGAATCTTCAGTGAACCTGTTTTGCTCAAGATACATCCAGATGAAATCCAGGTCTTCCGGACTATTGTTTGTGTAGGTGACCGTAATTTTACCTGTAAGAGTATGATCATTGTCATTAAGAGTAGCTTCTATGTCATAGTCGGCTGCATTTTGCCAGTACTCATGTCCCGGACGTCCGGAGGCAGTGCGAAAATTAGTTCCCTGCCTGTAAGTGAATTCATTAAAATCTTCCTGATTTGTTTGCCTTACTTCCTGTGCCTGCACTCCGGTGAGGCCGGCAGTTAAAAAAGCCAGTACACAAGTTACCTTTGATAAATAATTCATTGATTTTTCTTTAGTTGCCGCTAATTTAAAAAAACTCATTTAAAAAAACCCCTACCAACTACTCTCAAGTAAGGAAGCGTGCAAAATTTATCCCAGCTGTTATTTATAGTTTCCCTAATGTTGTAAATAAGGGATTTTACCAATACCCTTTTAATGAAATTTATTATACTTTCTATTGTTTATGTATCCTCCTGTCTAAATCATCACCGTTTAAATCAAAATCTGAATAATGGCTGCACCGGCCTTCAAGCAAGAAAATTTTTAACAATAAGATATTATGAAAACAATTAAATCCCAGTTTGCAGGAGGTTTTATTTTACTGTTTATCATTGTTTCTTTTGGTTTTTTGACAACCGAAGGAGAAACAAATTCTGAAGTTGTGAAACTCACGGTCATTTACGGTCATCCGGATGATCCAGATGCCTTTGAGAAGTATTACAATTCTACCCATGCAGCCATCGCTGCAAAAATGAAAGGGGTCTCAAGGATGGAACTTACAAAATTTGAAAGTGCCCCGGATGGAAGCCCTATAGAATTCTACCGGATGGCAGAGCTATATTTTCCCAGCCTGGAAGCCATGCAACAAACCCTGAACTCCCCCGAGGGTAAAGCAACCCTGGCAGATGTTAACACCTTTGCCACAGGTGGCATTTCTGTAATTATTGGAAGCGCCGGAGATTTTCAGTTTGATGAATAATTGCTTGTAAGGAGTCTTTTAACCTTTTTCCTTATTTGATAATAAGTCTTTAAACCAGAGACGTATTGACAAATTAAGAAACAAGAAATAATCTCCCGGCACCAGAAGGAGGCCGGCTACGAGATAGGTTTTATATCGTTCTATGGATTAGTTGTACCGGCCTTAATAAAATCTCTATATATCTTCCAGTCGCCGCGATCCTTTTTCCATAGAACCACATATTCATTCTGGCCTACCCTGTCATCCTGTTCATTAAAAATATGGGCCACCCCATATTCATATGCCATATTACCAAAAACTTCCAGTTCTCTTATTTCCATCTCAACCGTGACTCCGGAACTTATGATCCCGTTAAGTGCATTTTCAATTTCTTCCGTACCGCTGGAAACTCCGCCCTGCGGAGGATAGAATTTAGCATCATTGGTATAATAATTCTCCACGATCGCATTTGCATTTCCCTCTCTTAAATGATTACCAAATCCTTCGTAGACTTCTTCAATGGCAGATCTCACATTGGACTTGCTCTCATTTCCCTGTGCCTGCAACATTCCGGTACCAGAAAGAAACAATAATCCAAGAACGAAAATAACAGGCATGCTTTTCACTTTCTTCATAATTTAATTATTAGAGTTATTAATTAATAAACAGGCTTACTATGGGAATTGCTGTAGAATCACAGGAAAGGCATAACTCCTTTAAGCTATTTACCTTCAGCATATTAAAAGGAATTAAATTAATTAAAAAAAATTAGATATGTAAACCATAAAATTAATTAATGTGTAGCCTAACAGGTATAATGGGATAAATTATAATTGCGAATTTTCCTGTTTAAGAACGGAAAAAGGAAGGTATACTTCCTGCTTTAACACAATATTATAAGAAGAGACTAACTTATTTTGTAATTTTCAGGTAATTAATATTAAAAACTAACTAAAATGAGAAATATCTTAATGATCCTGGCTGTTGTTGCAATAGGTCTTACCAGTTGTAATGACGAAAGTAAAAACCTATCCAGTGAATTTGACAAATTGCAAAGAGAGAATGACAGTATAAAAACTGTTCACAATGAACTCCAGGGCACCCACAAGCAAATGATGGACAGGCATCAAAGCCTATCCCAGCAGCTGGAAGGCAGAACTCTGGAAGATTCTACCTGGATTGAGGATCTGGCAGAACACCAGGTGATCATCAAAAGACACGAGGCTTTAATGGCAAAGCATGAGCAAATGCTAAAGGGGCATGAAGAGCTGAGGGGCAATTTTGGTAATCTCGCTACTGCTGAGATGGAATCACAAATCTCTGCAATGAGAGAAGATCATGATGAGATAATGAGGGACCATGAGACAATGAGAGATGATCATGATCAAATGGACAGTAAATTTGAAGATATACGTCAAAAAATGACGGAAGAAGATACTGACGACGAGACAGACGATTAACCCCCTGATTTGTTTGAGAAAAAGGGATCTGGTTTTAAAACCAGATCCCTTTTTTTTATTACTAATTCAAAACATTCACTACTAAGGACCAATGTCGCCCGAGTTAATGAAATAAGTAGAATTATCTCCAAGCGTACTGTTTTATTGTATTTGCCTTATATGTTTCAGTCGCTTTCTTGCAGTTCGTTTGTTGCGTACATTCACCTTCATCCTGTTTATAAGGTAGAACATTACCGGCACCACGAAAAGGGTTAAGAAGGTCGCGAAGATTCGCTTAAAAGACTAATTCAATAAAGTTGCGGGAGGTGGTTTTGAATCTCAAGTACTTTAGGAAATTCCAAGTATTTCAACAGAGGTTGAATTACTCTTTCAAAGTTTTAAAAAAGTCCTGGCTCCAAATTTCCAGAACCCGCCTGAAGGGACGGGCAGCGTTAAGGTCCTGACTCTTTTCCCTAACTATAAAGGTTATAGTTTAATATCTTTGATTTCCACTGCAGTTCCACCCTGGATCTTTAATACAAGATAGATTTCTGTATTGCCGGCAATGAATTCACAAATCCTTATCTCCCCAATTTTTCCGGTAAGAAAAACTCCCTCTCCGGCCTGCATGGAATTTTCTAATTTCTTATTCAGTTTTTGGAGTTGCGGTTCCAGATGTGGCCGGAAATCCAGCTTCATATTATTTTTCAACTTTCCATAGACTATTTTATTTGCCACCGTCTCAAGACTCTTATTCATCAACCAGCTGCTGCTTGTGCCTTTAATCTTAAAATCTCCCACCTCTACCTGTTGATCTCTTTCATTAAATTCAATTACCGCATGAAATAAGATCCCGGCAGTTTTATTTTTAAATAAAGTGGTAAGGGTCTTAAATTCAAGTTGAGCGGTTAGGTCATAGCCTTCCTCCAGGCTTTTCCCAAGCCTTACATTAAGAACCTCTGCATATTTGGTGACCTCCCCGTTGTCTTTTTCGATCTGGAAAGTTTCTCCAACCATTCTATCCCGCAGGACCTTCTCCAACACGTCATAACCAATCTTAACAGGGAGATTTATATCGATGTTCTTTTTAATGCCGGTATCCATAATTTATTTTTCTTAATAGTATTCCAAAGATTTAAAAATTTATGCTGAAATCAGTAGCTTTTAAGAATTTTCTACCCAATAATTAACGAAAGAACTTCCAACGTGTTCTTGACTACATAACTGTATTTACCAACGGGATTCAAAAAATTATGTTTGTTGGCCTTCATAAATTCATAACTTTATCTTCTCACCAATATTAATTAGATTATGCCTTTGATAATTTCTGTAAAAGATAAAATTCCTCAATTTGGAGAAAACTGTTTTATAGCTGAAAATGCGACAATCGCGGGAGACGTAAAAATGGGCAATGAATGTTCTGTCTGGTTTACTGCGGTAATACGTGGGGATGTAAATTCAATAGTAATTGGTAACCAGACAAATATCCAGGATGGCGCCATTATTCATTGCACTTATGAGCGTGCTTCTACGAGCATTGGAAATAATGTTTCTATAGGCCACAGGGCTATAGTGCACGGCTGCCAGGTGAAGGACAATGTTTTAATAGGGATGGGAGCTATTGTAATGGACCACGCAATCGTGGGTGAAAACTGCATTATTGCAGCCGGAGCGGTGGTTCTGGAAAACACGGTATGTGAACCGGGACATATCTATGCGGGAATTCCCGCTAAAAAAATAAAAAAGTTAACTCAGGATCAAATAGAAGGTATGAAAAAGACTGCCAAAAATTATTTGATGTACAGCAGCTGGTTTGAATAATTTGCACATTTAATTTTCAAAGGTAAAACACCCCACTAATCCTTCGCTTGCAGAAGTATATATAAAAATTTACTATCACTTCATTCTTCCTCCAATTGTTTGAGTCTTTCCACATCTACAATGGTATCTATATCAAAATTCCCATTCTGGAAATTTACTGTGTTGAATTCTAAATTCTTTTCGTGAAATATTTTTTTAGCCCCCTGGTCTCCCTTCAGCTTTATTAAATCTGAAAATATTGTATTGGAAAAGATGGCTGGAACTCCAAAATCCCCTTCGTATTCTGAAAATGTTGCCTGTTTATTATTCTTTAGATGAACCCTTATTAATTCCTCTATTTGTTCTTTGGTTACTAAAGGCTGATCTGAAAGCAACATCAAAATATGCTCAAGATCTTTTTCATTTTTAAGAGCTTCAACAATTCCTTTGCTAATGCTTGAACCCATTCCCCCTTCCCAATTATTATTGATAACTACTTCAAAGTCCAAATAATCAATCTTTTTCTCAATCTCTTCTGCCTTAGCCCCTAAAACAAGAATTTTGGTGCTAAAACCTATAGATTGTGCTACATCTATACTATGTTGAAGCAGAAAAACGCCCTTATATTTCACAAGTTGTTTTGGAAAGCCAAGCCTGCTTGAAGATCCGGCAGCCAGAATTACAACTCCAATTTTCGCTTTTTCTCTCAAACCTGGAACTGCTTGATTTGACTATTTATTTGCTCATGAATAGGAGAAGACTTTTCCCTTAAGGGCCTGGCCGATTTCCCAGTTAAAACCGACTGAATTTCAGCTAATATAGAAAGGCCAATCTCTGCCGGGGTTTCGGAACCAATTTCCAGTCCCACAGGAGCATAAATTTTATTAGCATCTTCCTTTTCGACCTCCAATCCTTCTTCCTCCAGGTCTTTCAGCATTCTTTGATATTTTTTCAACGGACCTAGAATTCCAATGTAGGGAATCTTTTTTCCAAGAAGCAATTTTAGAACCGAAAGATCATAGTTGTAATTATGGCTCATCAACACAAAACAGCTGCGATTATCTACTTCAATATTCTCCAGGGTTTGCTCCGGTTTTGAGACGAGGACCTGGCAGGAGGAGTTAAAGCGGTCTTTATTGGCATGTGTAGGTCGGCCATCGGTTACAATAACATCCCAGCCAAGCAAATTGGCTTGTTGCGCCAGGATTTGGGCGTCATTACCGGCACCAACAATGATCAATTTCACCGGCGGCAAATAATTCTGAATAAATATATGATGTGTCTCGCCCTCAAAAAAGTAATCAGCAAAACAGGATTGATTATTAATAAGAGTCCACCCGGCATGGTTAAGGATATGGTTACATAGGTTTTCCTTCGGCTTTCTTCCTATGATTTCTGAATTATTAGACAATATAAACTTTGTTCCCGGCTGATGTTTTTGTTTATTCAGATTAAACTGCACTACAATTGCAAGTTGTTGCTTCATACTAATTACTTGTTTCAGCAACTCACAGGGATTAAGCTTATCCTCATAATTCAAAGGTTCAAACAAAACCTGAATTATCCCGTTGCAGCCTAACTGAGCTCCAATTACTGCATCGTCCTCATCACTGGTATCATAGGTCACCAGCTTATTTTTTTGTTGATGCATTGCATGAAGTGCTTTTCGTAAGGCATCACCTTCCAGGCAGCCACCGCTAATCGCCCCTGTAATATTGCCATATTCATCCACCAGCATCCTCGCTCCTGCTCTTCTATATGAAGAGCCTTCCACATGCACCACAGTGGCCAGAACGCATTCCACAGCCTGTTCTTTCAAAAGCTCATATTGTAAAATAATAGCATCAAGTTCTCTCATACCACAGCTTTTTTTAACAGCATAACTGCTTCAGTGATCTTCTTTACTGTAAAATCAATTTCTTCAATGCCGGTATCCTTTCCTAAACTAATACGAAATGAAGACAACGCCAGGTCATAGGTTAACCCCATGGCTGTTAAAACATGGGAGGGTTGGAGTGTATTTGAGGTACAGGCAGAACCGCGGGAAATTGCCAGGTTATTAAGCTTTCTTAAAAGGAAAGTTCCATCTATATCTTTAATTGAAATATTAGTGGTATTGGGAAGACGGTCACAATCTTTAGAGTTTATTACCGCACCATCAATTTTTTCCAGCTCACTTTCCAGTTTATTTCTCAATTTTAGAATCCTTGCAGATTCTTCTTCCATTTCCTTAAGGGCTATATCTGCTGCCTTTCCGAAGCCAACAATCCCGGGGACATTTAATGTTCCCGGTCTTATTCCTTTTTCCTGACCACCTCCAAAAAAATACTGATCAATCTCCACCCTGTTGTTTTTGTTGATATACAAAGCACCTACGCCTTTGGGGCCGTAGACCTTATGTGCAGAAAGGATTGCCAGATCTATATTGAGCTCGTGCAAGTCTACAGGAATTTTGCCCACCGCCTGGGTAATATCGCTCATCAAAATCACATTTTTTGAATGAACAATTTTTTCAATTTCCCGAATAGGATGAATTAATCCTGTTTCATTATTTGCCAACATCAGGCACACAAGAACTGTGTTGGATGTAATAGAATCCTCTAAGGCCCGGAGATCAATATTCCCCCTGTTATCCACTTCCAGATAAGTAATATCAAAGCCCTTGTTCTCCAGAGCCTTCATAGTATCCAAAATGGCTTTATGCTCAGTTTGGCAGGTTATAATGTGTTTTCCTTTATTTTTATGGCTTTCGCAGAAACCGAAAAGGCCAAGGTTAGCAGCCTCTGTCGCGCCGGAAGTGAATATGACTTCATTAGGTTTACAGTTTAACAAATTGCCAATCTGCTCCCGGGCAATATTCACCGCCTCTGCGGTATCCCAGCCGTAGACATGATCACTGCTTGCATTCCCAAAATTTTCAGTAAAATATGGCAACAGGCTATCTACCACTCTGCGATCTACCGGAGTGGTTGCATTATAATCAAGATATACCTTCTTTTTTGTTATCACGTGCGTTATGTATGCTTGAATATATCGGTTTGTATATTAAAAAGGGAATTTAAAGAACCCCCTTTTTAAATTTTTAAATAATCCCTATTAATTCTTTCTGTTGCTCGAGTAACTCCCCAATCTCCTGCTGCAGTTTATCATATTCCAGCGTCACTTTTACCGCATGTGGAGTAACTTCAGCCCCACCGCCGTATTGCCCGCCTTTTTTCAGTATAACCCAGGGTTTTTCTGAATTATTATTTAATCTCTGAACCAAATCCCAGGCTTTTTTATAGGACATATTCATTTGCCCGGCAGCTTTTGAAAGGGAACCTTCTTTCTGAATTCGTTTGATCAATTCGTTTGGACCGGGGCCATAGAATTTTTCACCATCCTCTTCTACCCAGCATTTGAATTTGATCTTCTTCATGATGAAAGGTGAGGCACTTATGTTTTTATCTCTCTGCTTTCAGTGCTTATTTCCGGATAAAATGGTTGTTTATAAATTCTTTTTCCTGTTGCCTTATACAATGCATTTGCTAATGCTCCCTGCACAGGAGGTGATGGCGGTTCCCCAAGACCTGTTGGGTCTATGCCATTTTCTACAAAATGTACATCGATCTTCTTTGGAGCTTCCCTATGGCGAATTAGCCTGTAAGTATCAAAGTTGCTTTGTTGGGTAACTCCTTCTTTGAATGTTAATCCGCTATACAACGCATGTCCAATTCCATCGACTGTGCCACCTTCCACCATATTTATTGCAGCATCCGGATTTACCACAATCCCACAGTCTACCGCACAAATTACTCTATCTATGATAGGTTCATTATTTTTTAATGATAGATCCAGGACCTGAGCCACATAGGAATCATGGCAATAATAGGCCGCTACCCCTCTGCTGGAATTAGAATTGTTGTTATTCCAGCCGGATTTATCTCTAACCAATTCTAAAACTCCTGCATAACGTGCTGCATCATAATCATTGTTTTCACCTACAGGATCATTTTGTGCTCGCTTAAGCATATCCAGACGGAATTGAATAGGATCTTTCCCCATTTCTTCAGCTAATTCATCCAGAAAAGATTGTTCTGCACCCGCAATGAAATTAGACCTGGGAGCCCTAAAGGCTCCTATGGAAATATTTGATTCTATGGTCCAGCTTTCAGCAAGGTAATTATCAATGGCACCTGCTGGAAAGCGATTGGCAAAAAGCGGACTTTCATTAATACCTCCGGCATTCACGTGGAAGGCTGTTAGATTATTGTTTCCATCCAGGGCCGCCTTGTAGGTAACCTGATAAGCGGGGCGGTATACTCCGTTGGTCATATCATCTTCGCGGGTATAAACAAGCTTTACAGGTGCTCCTATTTCATGGGAAATAACCGCTGCTTCCACAAGGAAATTTCCATAAAGCCGGCGACCAAAACCACCTCCCATACGGGTCATTTGTATATCGATATCCTCCAGTTCCAATCCTAATCGTTTGCTCACGCTCTTTTCAGCAAACTCAGGGGTTTGAATTGGGCCTATCAATTCTGCTTTACCATTGGTAACATTTGCGAAAAAATTCATTGGCTCCATACAGTTATGGGCAAGAAACGGGCAGGTATAGGAACGTTCAATTACCCTGGCAGCATTTTTAAAAGCAGTCTCTGGATCCCCATCCTTTCTTACCATTTCAGATTTTTGAGGACCAATCTCAGTCATTAAATTATAGTGTATATCTGAATCTTCAAGCCCACCAGAATCTGCTAAAGCTGGAGACTTTTCAAGAATTTCAATTTCCTTTACCAGTTGTGGGTTAAGGTCCCATTCTATTTTTAAAGCTTTCCTTGCCTGCATTACCTGCCAGGTTGACTCCCCTACTACTACCACCAATTTGGAAAAAGCAGCAACATCACTCCACTCTCTCTCCATATCATCCGGGTAGCTATTGATGGTGAAAATATCCTTTATACCGGGCATCTCCTTTGCCTTCTCTGCATCCATAGATTTAAGTTCCATCCCAAAAGCAGGTGGTTGAACCATCATGGCGATAAGCATATCATCCCGGTCAACATCAAGACCAAATAAAGGCTGGCCCGTAACTATCTTTTTGGCATCCACATTTTTACGCGAGGTACCTATTATTTTGAAATTAGTATTTTCCTTAAGTACAACTTCTTCCGGCACTTCAACTTTGGCAGCATCTTTCGCAATTTCTCCAAAACCTATAGACCTGTCGCTTCCGTTATGAGTTATAATTCCGTTTTCTACAGAAAGTTCAGAAACCGGAACATCCCATTGACTTGCAGCGGCGATAAGTAACATTTGTCTCGCTGTCGCTCCTGCCATTCTTAACGGCTCCCAGCCCTGGCGAATGGACTGGCTTCCTCCGGCCAACTGCCTTGTGAAAAGATCTGTATTCAAAGGTGCCTGTTCTACGATCACATTGTTCCAGTCTACGTCCAATTCCTCTGCAACAAGCATGGGCATGGATGTTTTTACATTTTGACCAATTTCCGGATTTGGAGAGTAGATGGTAACTACCCCATTATTCCCTATTTTGAGATAACCATTCATTTCAAACCACTCATCCGGCATCTCCAGGACCATCTCACCCCCGCTTACCTCTGCCGCACGTTTACATGCCAGCCAGTTAAAACCAATTACTAATCCACCCCCGGCAAGAGAGACATTCTTGATGAAAGATCTTCTGCCCATTCCTGTTTTTACTTTACTCATTTTTTCGGATTTAAATAACTGACAATTATACTATCTGAGAATTTGAAGCCGTTTTTATGGCAGCTTTTATTCTGGTATATGTTCCGCAACGGCAAATATTGCCATGCATTGCATCTTCTATCTGCTCATCACTTGGCCTTGGATTATCTCTCAGCAAAGACACGGCAGACATTATCTGGCCGGCCTGGCAGTAACCGCATTGAGGCACATCATGTTCCAGCCAGGCTTTTTGCACCGGGTGATCGCCATGCTCAGAAAGTCCTTCAATGGTTGTAATTTCATTATTTGCCGCCGCTGAAATCGGTAATTGGCAAGATCGTACAGCAGAACCGTTTAAGTGCACCGTGCAGGCGCCGCATTGGGCAACCCCGCACCCATATTTGGTTCCAACCAGCTTTAAGTTGTCTCTTAAAACCCAGAGTAGAGGAGTGTTGGGATCTACATCCAGACTTTGTTTTTCTCCGTTGATGGTTATACTAAATTCTGCCATGATAAAGATTTTTTCTAAAAATAAGAAACATTTAAATTAAGTCACCAAAATTCTTAGATAAAGATAAAGATTTGTCCCTGTTGTCGTCCTAAAATTGTATCATATTAAACTGATATTTAATAACTTTAATAAACTCTACACCAAAAACTTAATCATTATATCTATCATTTTGGTATGCAAGTTATCCCCGGTACGGCACTATTTCAAAACTTTTACCTATTCCTAAAAATTAGTTTCCTTTTAGGTCAATTAGAAATTAAAATATACTCAATGAGATTAAAAAGGACTTCGGCTGAATGGGGATTTAAATTTAAAATGATCTGGTATGAAATATCTATTGGTAGTGATAGCATTATTATTAGCTTCAAATCTTAATGCACAACAAGCACCGAACAACTTCGATACTTTTATTCGGGTTTATGATTTACACGGTAAAAAAATAAGTAAAGGACGAATACAATCAATAACAAACACTACACTGTATTTAAAAGGTAAGCAGGTGATTCCTGTTGACAGTATAGGTATGATTAAGACTAAACATTCGGTTGGCAATGATCTGCTTATTGGCAGCGTAACAGGCGCCCTGATTTTTTCGCTTTTTGGAATGGCCACATCAAATCCCGATGCTCTATTATTGACACATTCTAAAGGTGAGGCCGCAACAACTGGCGCTATGTTGGGATTACTTTCAGGCGCAGCATTTGGAGGGATTACGACACTTTTCAAAAATTCCGAAACCTATGAAATTTATGAAGATCAAATGAAATTGAAGGAATTTAAAGAAAGGATATTATTAAGCAAATAGAGAAGTTCGGCAATAGATTTAAAATACCGAAAACC
>DATHWA010000006.1:0-3480 GCA_035461025.1 Gillisia sp.
AGTGATGACGTGAGGATTAAAGTTGATGCAGAATTTACAAAATAAAGAGGAAAACGAATGCCCGGCAAATCTGGCGGTGGAAACTAAAGGATAAATGGGCTATACCCAATCCGGGCTTTCGTCCTTACATTTTCAATAAATAAAAAAAATGAAAAAATTGCTTGAAATAAATAATGATAACAGGCAGGTAAGTATTGCCCTGCTTATTCTTAGAATTGGTGTTGCAGGAATGATGATAGTCCACGGCTTCCCTAAAATGCAAATGCTTTTTAGCGGGGATGCCTCTCAATTTCCCGGTGTAATGGGGATGAGCCCTATGTTCTCCCTTGCGCTTGCAGTATTAGCAGAAGTTGTATGTTCTATTTTGATCCTGTTGGGACTTGCCACCAGGCTGGCCACGATTCCCCTTATCATCACAATGATAGTGGCTGTTTTCCTGATACATGCTGCAGATCCTTTTGCCGCCCAGGAACTTGGATTGCATTATTTGATGGCTTATATAGTTCTTTTGATCCTGGGAAGTGGAAAATATTCCCTGGATGCTGTGCTTGTAGAACAAAAGGAACAAAAATTCCAACAAGCTTAATTTACCCCGGAATTTTAATTGGATCCGGATCAATGAAAATTGGTCCGGATTTTTATTTGCTGAAGGATTAAAGATGCCTGAAATCGTTAAACCTTGTTAAACCTTTTACAGGTCCACCATGAAAATATCCGGGAAGGGGGAGTTTTTAGTATTTTAGAGCAGTAACCATACCAGGACTATATGAATAATCATAGGAAAACCGAAGCAGAAGAAATTGAAGATATTCTTAAGGACGAAAAAGTCCAGGACGCACTCAAACTTTCCTCTGAGGAAAAAACCGAGGAAACTGCCGAAGTGGAAAAGCAGGGGCTATCTGCCCTGGCAATTACCATTCTTATATCTGCAGTATGCATCTTCCTTTACTTTTTGTTAGAGTGGAAATACTTTCCTGTTCAGGCTTCCTATATTCCAGCCCTTCAAAAAATAGTACTTGGGTTAATGTTTGCCTCCTTTATCCTGGTCCTAAACCGTCTTTTTAAAAGGATGGTGATAAGAAAGGTAAATGATGGTTCGGTGGCATTTAACCTTAGGAACATCATCAACCTGTTCTCCGGGATCTTTATTTTCGCAATTGCACTTTCTCTATTTTTTACCAATTGGTACGCCACCATGGTTTCATTTGGGGTTGTATCCCTAATTGTAGGTTTGGCACTTCAAAATCCGCTAACCAGTTTTTTTGGATGGATCTATTTATTAATTAGAAAGCCATATGAAGTAGGGGATAGGATTAAAATAGGACCGGTTTACGGGGATGTAATAAACGTGGGATATTTTGATACTACCTTGTGGGAATTCAGGGGGGATTACCTCTCTGGGGACCATCCCAGCGGGAGGATCATTAAATTTTCAAACTCCAGGATCTTTAATGAATATGTATATAATTATTCATGGCCTCTTTTTCCATTTATTTGGAATGAGCTTAGTTTTTATGTTTCCCATGATACAGATCTGGAATTTGCCGGAGATATTTTAACCAAAATAACAGAGGAGGATCTGGGGGAGGCAATGATGCGCAGGGTGAAGCGCTTTAAAGATATCCTTGCCGGAACATTGATAGATGAGCTGGAGGTAAAGGAAAAACCATCAATTATTCTGAGGTCCCATAACAATGGCTGGATAGAGATTACGGTAAGGTATCTCACTGAGCCTAAAAATTCAGGTAAGATAAAGACTAAACTCTTTCAACACATTCTTGAAGAACTACTTAAGCATCCGGATAAAATTGGACTGCCAAATATTAAACTAAATAAAAACCCTTAAGCTGAAGGTTGGGGGGCAATTTCAATTTCTTTTCAAATATTTCCGACAAGAAATATCCGTGGAGAAGAATAAGGTTAATACTGCAGCCAGGTTAAGATAGCGGTTCCGGAGCCGGGTTATCTTTAGGTTTAAAAGGATTATCCGGCAGCGGAATAAATTCCTGATCGTCTGTTGGTGGCAACAGAATTCGCCCCTGTTTCCAGTCTTCCTTAGCCTGCTCGATACGTTCTTTCCGGGAAGAAACAAAATTCCACCAAATGAAACGTTCTCCCAGGGGTTCCCCTCCAAGCAGCATAAGATCTGCAGGTTCTTTGGCGATGATCACAGGATCTACACCCGGCACAAAAACCAACATCTGCCCCGGGGAATAGGTAACCCCTGCGATATCTAACTTACCTTTAGCGATGTAGATCCCTCTTTCCGTATGTTTTTCCGGCAGCCCAAAACGTGCATCTTTTTCCAGTTTTACATGCAGATAGAAAAGAGGGGAGTGGGTATTTACACCATTTTTTAATCCGTAAGCATCTCCGGCTATAAGGCGCATCCAGACACCTTTATCTGTAAATACCGGAAGTTCTTCAGGTTTATAGTTTTCAAAAGAAGGAGCTGCTTCTTCATATTTTTCAGGTAAAGCTACCCAGGTTTGGATAAGTTCCAGCGAATTCTCTGCAAGAATTCCGGGATCTTCAAATCTTTCAGAATGAGAGATTCCACTTCCTGCAGTCATCCAGTTGACTTCTCCCGGACGAATTACCTGTTTCACACCCAGGCTATCCCTGTGAACCAGCTCCCCGCTAAAAAGATAACTTACGGTGGAGAGGCCAATGTGGGGGTGAGGCAGCACATCCATAGATTTTTTAAGATCCGGCCGTAGGTCTACCGGCCCGCCATGGTCCATAAAAATAAAGGGGCCAACCATTCTTTGCTTTCTAAAGGGTAGTATACGCTTTACTTGCATGCCTTCACCCAGCGAGGCCTGTCTTGCTTCTATTACAATTTTAACCATTGAATTTATTTTATAATGAAGGTTGTTACTCTAAGGAATTCTTATCCCAATCGGCTAAATCTGTTCCTGCAGAATAAACGCTTTGAAGAAACTTCTCAAGTTTTGTCGCCGGGTCCTTTGCCTGTTGTACAGCGTTATAGGGAAGCACGAATTCTCTCAAATCTTCATGATAAAAGGACTCATCCGGTTCAATATTTACTTCATTAAATCCTTTGGGCTCCGGGTAGAGATAAGAGTAAAAAGTAGCTTCCGGCAAAGCCTCATTCCCGGGCCAGAACCCAAAGCTCATAACTTCGTGGGAGTAGGCTTCCTCTACTACCCAGTTTGCTAAATTGGGTATGCCTCCGGGATGTTTTGGAGCCTTGCGACCGGAGAATAAGGAAACAGCGAGATCGAAACTACCCCAGAAAAAATGCACATCACTACTTTTTCCTTTGAAACCACATTTAAACCTGAAGAAAACTTCCTGCATGGCCAACATTGCCCTATGCAAGGCCAGTGCCTGCTCCGGCTCGTAAGTATGGTGCACAGTATCTTTTTCAAACCTAATGGGATCCATAATTTCAACAGGACTGGTATAGATGTCAATTTCTATATCGAGTGCCTTTAATTCATCAATCAGCTTCTT
>DATHWA010000007.1:0-2114 GCA_035461025.1 Gillisia sp.
ATAACCCGCCAATTTGATCATCTTGATAGCAAGATCCATGATCTTGACAGGTTCGCCCATATCGAAAACAAAGATCTCCCCTCCTTTGCCCATGGTTCCGGCTTCTAACACCAGCTGACATGCTTCGGGGATCGTCATAAAATAACGGATAATGTCCGGATGCGTGATCGTAATTGGACCACCTTTTTCTATTTGCTTCCTGAACAATGGTACTACAGACCCGTTTGAGCCCAGAACATTTCCAAATCTCGTGGTTATGAATTTTGTGGTATTTTCGTTAAGGAGTCGCTGATTGTGATACAGAGATTGTACATACATTTCAGCAGCCCTTTTGCTGGCTCCCATTACATTGCTTGGGTTTACCGCTTTATCTGTAGATACCATTACAAAATGGCCCACATTGTATTTAACTGAAAGATCGGCCAGGTTTTTTGTACCATTGATGTTTACAAAAACTGCCTCATGCGGATTCTCCTCCATCAAAGGAACATGCTTATATGCTGCAGCGTGATACACCACATCTATATTTTGGTTCTGGAACATGATCTCCAGCCTGCGCTGGTTTCCTACATCGCATATTATAGCTTTATAATTTAATCCGGGGAATTTAGCCTCTACCTCAAGTTGCAAATTGTGTAAAGGGGTTTCCGCCTGGTCCAGAAGTAGGATCTTTTTCGGATTATAATATGCCACCTGCCTAACGATCTCACTTCCAATAGATCCTGCAGCACCGGTTACCAAAATGGTTTTACCTGTTAACTGGGCAGCTTTATTCTCCTTATCCAGTTGGATAGGTTCCCGTTCCAGAAGATCCTCGATCTGTAAAGTTTTTACCTGTTGGGCTATAGGTTTTTCCTCATCCTCATAATAGGAAACAATCGGCGCATTATAAACCTTAATATCGTTCTCCAGACAGTTTGCAACAATAGCAAATTTTTCTTCAGAAGTAAACTTATTTTCAGAAAGGATTATGGCAGATGCCCTAAGGGCTCTTACCTGGTGATGAAGGGTATCTGTATAATTAATTACCGGTTTATCAAGGATCCGGATACTTCTATGATGCTTTGTTTTTGTCAAAAAACCAACGATCTTAAACCTTTTGGGATGTTCAATGTCCAGGGCTCCTGCAATTGAAATTGCGTTCTCATCAGCCCCAAGGATCACTGCTCTAATTAGCACCTCATTTTTATGGGCCAGCTTGAAGTATTCATATACCTGTTTTACCCCAAGCCTGAAAAGAAATAATAACGAGAAAGTGATCCATAAATTGATCAATAATCCCCCAATCAGATATAACTTTTCCCCAATTATCAGGAATGTGATATAATTTATTAAAACCAACGTTAAGAAGGCACAGGTGGTGGCGAGTAAAAGTTTTAATGCGTCAATATTGGAAGAATACCTTATGATACCCGCATAGGTTTTGAAAATGAAAAAGTAAAAAATATGAATTGCAGCTCCGATTAAAATTTTGGCAGGAAAATCTAAATAAGTGTAATAATTCGGGGTAAGATCAATTATAATCAATGCGGTAAACACCGAGGAGATCAGGACCAGGAAAATATCAATAAGAAATACCGCCCACCGGGGGAGGTATTTTATATTTCGCAGATCGAGGGAACTGTCCTCTCCGTTTAAACTAAATTTAAGGGCATTTTGCAAGCGATTCCCCATATAATAAAATTACAATTACTTTGTAAATAATGAATTAATAACTGCGGCAATTCTCTCCCTATCAGAATCGTTCAAATTTGAACCCGAAGGAAGACATAAACCGGTTTCAAAAGCTTTTTCGCAAACACCATTCCCAAAATACGGGGTTCCTTCAAAAACAGGCTGCAAATGCATAGGTTTCCACAAGGGCCTGCTCTCAATATTTTCTTTTTCAAGGGCAAGCCGAATGTCTTCCCTTCTAATTCCGCCGGTCTTATTTTCATCTATAAGCACAACACTTAACCAGTGATTGCTGTGATAATCCCGGGATGGCTCAACCATAACTTTTACCCCGTCTACTTCAGAAAACCAATCGCGATAAAACTCGTTCATTTGTCTTCTGTAACCTACATGTTTATCCAGGATTTCCATCTGCCCCCTTCCAATACCTGCGGAAATAT
>DATHWA010000008.1:0-4085 GCA_035461025.1 Gillisia sp.
TCTTTCTATGAAAAATTGATGGAGCTTTATGTAGAGTTTGGTTTATACAGGGAAGAGTTGATCTCCCTGGTCAAGAAAGGAATAGATGGGGAAATGCAAATAAAGCAAATGATGGTAGACTTAAGGGACCAGCCCTTAAAAGAAATTGCAGGAGAAAAAATTGTTCTTATTGAGGATTATCAATCTTCCATTGCCCGTAATTTGCAGGACCACACAGAGCATACTATTGATATTCCAAAGTCTAATGTGTTGATCTATTATACAGAGGAAGGAACAAAAGTTGCGGCGCGTCCAAGCGGAACAGAGCCTAAGATCAAATTTTACATAAGTGTTAGTAAAGATCTTGAAACTGTGGACCGGTATGAGATTGTGAGTGAGGAACTTTCAGAAAAGATCTCCCGAATTAAAGGTGATCTACAAGTAGATTAAAAACATTAATGACATATTTCAGAAAAATTCTTCAGTTTGCGAAGCCTTATAAACACTTCGCAGTATTAAATATTATTTGTAATATTTTTTATGCCCTTTTTAGTACGCTTTCCTTTATTGCCCTAATTCCGGTTATAAACATACTCTTCAATGAAAATGAAAGAGTAGATTTAAAACCGACATGGGAAGGAATACAGGGGATCAAAGATTATACAGTAGATTATTTTAATTACCACGTAAGCCAGCGTGTGGCAGAAGATGAACTCTCTGCTCTGGTCTTCATCTGCGGAATTGTAGTTCTTTTATTTTTTCTGAAGAATCTCTTCGGTTATTTGGCCGCATTTTTTATTACATTTCTTCGGAACGGGGTTTTACGAGATGTACGGGATGCTTTATATAATAAGATCCTTGCACTTCCTGTATCCTATTTTTCAGAAAAGAAAAAAGGAGATACCATTTCCAGAATAACAGCCGATGTGAATGAGGTACAATTCTCCTTTCTTTCCATCCTGGAATTGATCGTGAGAGAACCACTTACTATTCTTTTTACCATTATAGCGATGCTGATGATAAGTGCCAAGCTTACCATCTTTGTCTTTATATTTTTACCGGTTTCCGGTTTTCTAATATCCCTGATTGGAAAAAAACTCAAGAGCCAGTCTCACCAGGCACAGGAAGAGAACGGACATTTTCTTTCAATTGTGGAAGAAACTCTATCCAGTCTTAAGATCGTAAAAGGATTTAATGCAGAGAATCAATTTCGGCAGAAATTTCAGCAGTCTACCAATCGGCTAAATGATATACTAAATAGCCTGGTAAACCGTCAAAACCTCGCCTCCCCTGCCAGTGAATTTTTGGGGATCTTTGTAATTGTAGTGATCCTGTGGTTTGGAGGGAATATGGTTCTAGTAGATGGAACCTTGGATGCAGCTTCATTTATTGCATTCCTGGGATTGGCCTATAATATACTTACTCCCGCTAAGCAGATCTCAAAAGCGTCCTATAGTGTCAAAAAAGGTAATGCCGCAGCTGAGAGGATCATCGATGTTCTGGAAACCGAATCTACTATTACCGACGCGCCTGATGCCTTAACCATCCCCGGATTTGAACAGGCGGTGAATATAAAGAATATCAGCTTTAAATATGAAGATGAACCGGTACTTAAAAATTTCAGCCTTCACGTTCCAAAAGGAAGTACTGTTGCCCTGGTAGGACAATCCGGAAGCGGAAAATCTACCATTGCAAATCTGGTAACCAGGTTTTATGATGTTAATGAAGGCATGATAGAAATAGATGGGCACGACATTAGGCAATTGACAAGGCATTCATTAAGAAGCCTTATGGGACTTGTAACACAGGATTCAATTCTCTTTAATGACACAATTCGCAATAATGTGAGCCTGGGGAAAGAAAATGCGGCCGATGAGGAAATAATAGATGCCTTAAAGATCGCGAATGCCTGGGAATTTGTAAAAGACCTTCCAAAGGGACTGGATACCAATATTGGAGACAGCGGGAATAAATTAAGCGGTGGACAAAAGCAGCGGCTATCCATTGCCAGGGCTGTGCTTAAAAATCCGCCTATTATGATCCTGGATGAAGCTACCTCTGCCCTGGATACAGAAAGTGAAAAACTAGTGCAAAAAGCCCTGGAGAATATGATGAAGAACAGGACATCTATCGTCATAGCCCACAGGCTTTCCACAATTCAGAATGCAGATATGATTGTGGTGATGCAAAAAGGACAGATCGTGGAACAGGGGAAACACGATTTCCTTCTATCACGTAATGGAACTTATAAAAAGCTCGTGGAGATGCAGTCCTTTGAGTAATACTCAAATTTATTCATATACAAACCTCCCGCAATTCGGGAGGTTTTTTTTTTACCTGTGTTTTATTTCTTTTCTATTATACAATAGCTTAATCTTAAGCAAACCACCTTCTTTTACTACAATCTCAGAAAACTCATTCATCCTGGTTTCTTTCCCTTATTTCCCTAGGCGTGAGACTACAAGGAACCTTCACCCTAATACAGGCATCTTTTTTAACAAATTCTTAACTAAACATCTAAAACCGCGGCCCCTGCTTACTTCGTAGATATAGGGTAACTAACAAAATCAAGATTATGAAAAAACCTTTAATTAAAGTGCAGCAAAAGGAAACAATTGCAAAGGAAAACAATAATTCCAGAAGGCAATTCCTTAAAATGGGAAGCATCGTTATGGTTGGTTCAGGACTTCTTCTTTCCTGTAGCAGCGATGATGATGACATGGAAATAATTCCTGAAGGTGATGTATTTGACCTGGGAAGTGGTGACGTGGGTATTTTAAATTATGCCTATGCTCTTGAACAACTGGAGGCCGCATTTTACACAAATGTCCTTGACGGAGCCTACTGGATGAGTGCCGGGGCTGAGGAAAAGTTGATCCTCGAGGACCTGTATAAACACGAGGTCATTCATAGGGACTTTTTCAAAGCCGCTATTACCGGGGCAGTAAACGGCGATACCTCTAAAGTTTTACCTGAACTGGAATTTGATTTTTCAGCGGTAGATTTTAGTAACAGGGAATCTGTTTTGGGAACAGCAAGAATTCTCGAAGACACCGGGGTAGCGGCCTATAATGGTGCAGGAAGCCTTTTGCAAACGCCCAATTATCTTATTATAGCCGGAAAAATTGTATCTGTAGAAGCAAGGCATGCAGCAGCCATCCGGTCACTTTTTATGGATGATCCAAAAGCATTCGCAGGGGATGATATAATTGACGGGAATGGTCTCGACCTCGCAAAAAGTCCTTCAGAAATTCTTACAGCAGTGGGAGAAACAGGATTTGTAAAGACAGCATTTACTGCAAACCAATTACCTACCGGATAAAAGACATTAACCAAAAAAAACATATTATGAATATTATAAAATTTTTAGACGAATTCACTTCAGAAAAATTGCTTGAAAAGACTTCTTCAAGAAGGGATGTTTTTGGAACATTTGGATCTTTAGGAAAAAAAGCAGCTATGGCTGCTATACCTTTTGGCCTGGCTACTTCAAAAGCAAAGGCATATACGTTCCAGGATCAAAATGCTGCAATAGGAGCTTTGCAACTGGCGCTTACCCTTGAATATCTTGAAGCTGAATTCTACATAAAAGCTCTGGAATCTGGTGTATTGCCCGGAGGCGGAAGGGCTGAGGCTGTTTATCAGCAAATCTCAAAACATGAATCTGCTCACGTGGAATTCCTTATCGCCGGACTGGCTGAAAATTCCATTGAGTCACCAGAATTTGATTTTACTGCAGGCGGTGCTTTTGATCCTTTTAATGAGAATGGTGCAGGACAGGAAGTTGCCTATGCCCAATTACTTGCGCTGGCCCAGGCTTTTGAAGATACAGGGGTTAGAGCCTATAAAGGACAGGCCGGCAATTTAATGGGGACACCTTTTCTCACTCCTGCATTGCAAATACATTCTGTAGAGGCAAGACACGCTTCAGAAATAAGAAGATTAAGAGCAAATGTAATGGGTATGAACACAGATCAAAATGCCCTGGGCTGGATCACCCTTGATAATCGCGGGCCCGGAATGCCGGAAGCCACGCAGGCAGTATATAATGGTGAGGAAAATGTGACGCAGGGAGGGGTTGATCTTGTAGCCGCTACAGGATTTGA
>DATHWA010000009.1:0-7206 GCA_035461025.1 Gillisia sp.
CCTTAATATAAAAGCAGAAGGAACCAACGAACACCATAAAATAGAAGCGATCTTCAAAGCATTTGCCAAAGCGATCAAAATGGCCGTAAAAAGGGATGCAGAGAAGATGATCTTGCCTTCAACAAAGGGAATGCTTTAATAGTAGTTAGATATTAGTATTGAGAATTGAGATCTATGCGAACCCTTATATAATTACTCAATACTCAATTCTAACTACTCAATACTAAACATATGAAGATAGCAATAGTTAATTACGGCGCGGGAAATATACAGAGCATCAAATTTGCCATACAGAGGTTGGGATTTGAGGCTGTGCTAAGCAGTGATGCAGAAGAAATAAGAGAAGCAGACAAGGTTATCTTTCCGGGTGTGGGGGAGGCGAGCAGTGCAATGAAAATGCTGAAGAGTACCGGTCTGGATAAAGTGATACCAACTCTAACTCAACCTGTCCTGGGAATTTGCCTGGGGATGCAGTTAATGTGTGAGTATTCTGAAGAAGGGGATACTACCGGGCTGGGAATATTTGATTCCAAAGTAGTGCGTTTTAATAATTTGCAAAAGGTACCACAAATAGGCTGGAACAAGATTTATGATCTTAAGTCTCCATTATTCCAGGGAGTCAAAGAAAATGATTATGTCTACCTGGTACACTCCTATTACATTCCTGAATGCGCTGAAACCATAGCCTCTTCAGAATATGGAGTGGAATATACCTCTGCCATCCAAAAAGCCAATTTCTATGGGGTACAGTTCCACCCGGAAAAAAGCAGCACTGCCGGGGAATTAATTCTGAAGAACTTTCTAAATATTGAGGAGGTAGTGACTACCCCAGATAATGCACAAAAACAAGAGGAAGGTTTTTCAAAATAAAACTAATAACTAACTACCTGGCAGGTTTAAAAAATCAACCTGACTTTAATATAAAAAATATGCGAATAATACCCGCTATAGATATAATTGACGGAAAATGTGTAAGACTTTCCAAAGGTGACTACAACACCAAGAAGATATACAATGAGAATCCGCTGGAAGTAGCCAAAGAATTTGAAGCTCACGGGATTAAACATTTACACCTTGTAGACCTGGACGGCGCTAAATCAAAGCACATAGTAAATCATAAGGTGCTGGAGCAAATAGCTTCGAATACAGGCCTGGAAATAGATTTTGGAGGGGGCTTGAAGTCCAATGAGGATCTCCGGATCGCTTTTGAAAGCGGAGCGAAGCAAATCACCGGAGGAAGTATTGCCGTGAGCGATCCCGATACTTATTTATCCTGGCTTGAACAGTTTGGTGCCGAAAAGATTATCCTTGGTGCCGATGCCAATAATGAAAAGGTAGCTATTAGCGGCTGGCAGGAAGAATCGGCAGAGGAATTGATTCCTTTTATCCAAAACTATAATCAGAAAGGAGTTCAGTACGTGATTTGTACAGATATCTCCAAAGACGGGATGCTGGAAGGCCCATCCTTTGACCTTTACCGAAAAATTCTGGAGGAGACTGGTGAAAACGGTCCTTCATTAAAATTGATCGCCTCCGGTGGAATCTCCACCTTTGATGAATTACCAAAATTAGCAGAAATCGGATGTGAGGGAACCATTATTGGAAAGGCGATCTACGAAGGAAGAATAAGTATGAAACAGTTGGAAAGTTATATTTTGAATGGAACCAGGAGATAAGAACAAAGTTATGAGTTATGAGTTATGAGTTATGAGTTATGGGTGCTAAGTTTACAAAATACCTGGATTTTCACCCCATCGAATAACTTAATATATGTCTAGACTCTAGACTCTAGAAGCCGAAGCGATCTAGACTCTTTTTCCGTACCGATAATCTCAATACTCAATACTAAATACTCAATACTAAAAAAAAGATGCTTACAAAAAGAATAATCCCCTGCCTGGATATAAAAAATGGCAGAACGGTAAAGGGAGTTAATTTTCTCGATCTTCGCGATGCGGGGGACCCGGTAGAACTTGCTGCGCTTTATGCTCAAAACGGCGCAGATGAGCTGGTATTCCTGGATATTTCAGCCACAGAGGAAAAAAGAAGAACACTTGCTGATTTAGTGCTGAAGGTTGCAGAAAGAGTGAATATACCATTTACGGTAGGTGGAGGAATTTCTTCTGTTGAAGATGTGGATATTTTGCTTCAGAACGGGGCAGATAAGGTTTCCATAAACTCTTCAGCAGTAAAGAATCCGCAGCTCATCAATGATCTTGCGGCGAAATTTGGAAGCCAGTGTATAACTGTGGCGATAGATGCAAAGGAAGTTGATGGGGAATGGCTGGTGCACCTGGTAGGAGGGAAGCAAGCTACCAGTATTAATCTTTTTGACTGGGCAAAGGAAGTGGAGGAGCGGGGTGCCGGGGAGATCCTTTTCACGTCTATGAATAATGACGGCACCAAAGAAGGTTTTGCCAATAAAGCTCTCGCAAGGTTATCTACAGAACTTAATATTCCTATAATTGCTTCCGGTGGTGCAGGTAATATTCAGCATTTTTGTGATGTCTTTCAGATTGGTCTGGCAGATGCGGCCCTTGCTGCCAGTGTTTTTCATTTTAAAGAAATAGAAATAAAGGCTCTTAAGGAGGCATTAAGGAATAAAGGGGTAGAGGTAAGGCTGTGAGCTGAAACAAGAACCAAGAATCAAGAGACAAGAATCAAGATATTTATACGGTGAATCTTGTTTTTAGTTTCTATTAAAAAGTCAATGACTGTTGCTTTATTCCAGATTATAAAACATTAGAAATAAAAAATAAAATTTTAGAAATGATCATAGATTTTAATAAGAATAAAGATGGGTTAGTACCTGTTATCATTCAGGACGCCAGTACTAAAAATGTCCTGATGCTGGGATATATGAATGACGAGGCCTATCAAAAAACCCGCGAAACAGGAAAAGTTACCTTTTACAGCAGAACTAAAGAAAGGCTGTGGACCAAAGGGGAAGAAAGTGGCAATTTTCTTGAACTGGTGAATATTAAAAACGATTGTGACAATGATACTTTACTGGTAACTGTAAACCCAAATGGCCCAACCTGCCACAAAGGTACAGATACTTGCTGGGGTGATAAAAATGAAGGAAATCCTGGTTTTCTGTCCCGTCTTGAGGATATAATCGCCAATAGAAAGGAAGAGAGTGGAAAAGCACCTGAAGACAGGGAGGAAAAGAAAAGTTATGTGGTCTCTCTTTTCGATGAGGGTATCAATAAAATTGCCCAAAAAGTTGGAGAGGAAGCCATTGAAACTGTGATAGAGGCCAAAGATGACAATGACGAACTTTTCCTGAATGAGAGCGCAGATCTTCTATTCCATTATCTCATACTTCTTCAGGCCAAAGGATTTAAACTTCAGGATATCACCAGGGTGCTGGAGAAAAGACATTAACTACTCCTGCCATTTTCCCAACTTCCCGGCTTGAAAGTCATCGTAGGCCTGGTTGATCTCCTGCATCGTGTTCATAACAAACGGTCCGCGAGCCACTACCGGTTCATTGAATGGTTTGGCGTAACCCAATAGCAGGGTGCTATCTGCCAGGGCTTCTATTTGAAGTTCATCCGAATCATTTTCAAATTCAACCAGGTTCAGGGATTGGACTATTTGCTGATTTACTCTTACTTCTCCTTTAATAAGGTAGAAGAAGATGTTTTGATCTGCAGGAATGTTGATACTAAGACTGGCATTTTCTTTAAAACTGATGGTTGTTAGGGTAATATCTGTAAGGGTGTCAAAGGCACCTTTGGTCCCCTGGAAATTTCCGGAAATTACCCGTGCATTGATCATACCCTCATCTAATGCGAGTGTTGGGATCTCATCTTGTTGTAGCCCTTTGTAATGTGGCTCAGTCATTTTTAGCTTAGCAGGAAGATTTACCCACAGTTGTAGTATCTCCAGCTCACCGCCAAATTTTTTAAAATCATCAGAAGAGACTTCAGCATGTAATA
The DNA here is from genome assembly GCA_035461025.1 of Gillisia sp. Lineage (GTDB taxonomy): Bacteria > Bacteroidota > Bacteroidia > Flavobacteriales > Flavobacteriaceae > Gillisia. Next base: position 3,945 of record DATHWA010000009.1, read on the forward strand.
AACCACTTCCCGCGGTCATCCATTGAACGCCCCCGCTATATATCACGCTTTCGTTTCCGCCGGAATCTTTATGGGAAATATCCCCATCAAGTATGAAAGTCACAGTTTCCATTCCACGATGTGGATGTGGTCCAAAGGGCAATCCGTTATTACTTGGGCCGTAAGTTTGTGGGCCGTGGTGGTTGAGGAATAAAAATGGATCTATCATATCCAGGTCCCTGGTAGGCATAGGGGAATAGGTCTCAAGATCTGCAATTGGCCGGTATTCTGCTTTATGTAGCTTTTTAATCGTTCTCATAATTCTTCTTTTTCATTTTCTTCACAACATTCCTAATCCTTGTTCCTTACATATATTAGCTTGAACCTGCCTTTCTGATTTTCTCTGGATTCTATTTCAAATTTATCGATTGAGTTGATCATAGGGGTTAATTTTTGAAACCCGTAATTCCTTGAATCAAAGTTGGGTTGTTTTTTCTGAAGTAAGCTTCCTACATCTCCCAGGAAAGCCCATCCATCTTCATCTGCAACATCAGAGATCGTGCTTGAAAGAAGTTTAATCACCTTAGGGGTGATCTTATCAACATCATCCTTTTTAGAAGGTTTCCCTTTGGTAGTTTCCTGTTCACTTCCACGACCGGAACCTTTTAAAATTTCAATATAAATGAACTTGTCACAAGCAACAATAAAGGGCTCAGGGGTTTTCTTTTCTCCAATCCCTATCACATTTTTTCCGGCTTCCCTAAGACGGGTTGCAAGACGGGTAAAATCACTGTCGCTGGATACCAGGCAAAATCCATCTACCCTGTCTGAATAGAGTATATCCATAGCATCAATGATCATTGCAGAATCTGTTGCGTTCTTACCCTGAGTATAACCGTACTGTTGTATGGGGTTGATGGCATTTTCTAGTAAAACAGCTTTCCATTTGGCGAGATGTGGCTTAGTCCAGTCTCCATATATTCTTTTGATGGTGGGATTGCCGTATTTGGCTATTTCTTCCATCATTTCCTTTATATAAGCAGAAGGGATATTATCCCCGTCAATTAGTACTGCCAGTTTGTTTTCCATATTATTTTAATAAAGCCTAAAGATAAATATTTTAATGATAAAAGGCGGCCTTGCAGCCGCCTTCAATCCTTTAGTTATAATGATCTTAATAATTATATCTAAGTAATGCACTCATTTTAGAATCCTTTTCCGGCATAAAAGTAGATTCCACAAGGAAAACAGATCCTCCCTGTTCCATTACTTTTTTGGCTGCCAGATTCATTAAAGAAACATTATCATCTGTATGTTCACCCTGCACTTCCACCTTCATGGTTTCTTCATCAAATGTTCCAAAAATATCTTCCCGGTTTTCTAAGAAAAGAGTATCTACTTTTCCTTCAATAATTGCAGGAAGTATTTCTGTAACCTGGGTTGAAGTACGCTCCGGCGGTTGCTCTTTGAATTCTTTGAGTTTTTCATTCTGCTCTTTTTCAAAGAAAGGTTTCAAAGTTTCAACAGTCTTGGTATGAAGTTCTACCATATTCCTGTAGTCTGAGGGATTACCGGGCACGCACTCCTCATAAAGATTATTATAAGTATTTGCTTCCTGGTAAATAGGGAAAAGGTAATCCTGGCAAGCTACTACTAAAGGAACTTTCTCATCGTGGAGAAGAGTGTCCAGACCCTGATCTACTGCCCTGAAGAATCTTTTAAACTCATTTTTTCTTTCCCGGGTTGCAGGTTCAGAACCATGTTGGGTAGTTATCCCTCCCGTATTGTTCTGGGTTTTATGTTTTCGGTGTATCTCCTCGTAATCATATCCTACGCGGTCTTCCAGCCTTGAGGGGGTAAGATCCTCTACATCTACAGGGCCTATACTGTACCTGGTAGCCTCATAGAGGGCAACTTTAAGTATCTGTAATTCAAGGATATAAAATCTTTCGTTGCCAGTGAAAACCGGAGCCAGAGGTTTTAAATAAAATTCCTTTCCAATAAAATGGTGTGCTTCAAAATTTACCGGGAGGGTATATTTTCTCATAATCCCTTCTGAAGCAAAAATAGCCAGGCCATCTGACTGGTGCCTCCAGAAACTTTTATCGTCAATTAATTTATTGATTGGCTCGCCAATAGTTGCTATACGTTCCTTGGAAACCCCTTTATCAGCCAGCTTTTCTTTAACTTCTTTCCACTGTGATTTAAGATGTAGGGAGTTTTGTTCTTCGAGAACTTCCTTTCCTCCCCGATGCGTTGGTATAAAAATAGATACACAAATCTCATTGTTAAATTGTGCTAAATCCAGAAATTCCTCTTTACTAAGTAATGACATATTAATTATTTTTTTTGGTTGAAACCTGTATGGTAATCAATAGATTATACAATGGTCTCTTCTAATTATTAATAAGTAAAAGATAAGCCGAATTGGATCAAAATCAAAGATGGGCACAGGGGTTTACTGCTAAATCTTTCTTAATTGTTGTTATAAAAAACCTTTTAAACTGATTAAAAACCAGGGATCAACTCCGGTTTGTAGAAACAGGGTAATATCAATTTAATCTGAAGAAAACTTCTTAACGAAGAACCTTGTAATAAAACCCAGAATAAGCAGGCTAATTCCTGAAAAAATTACTTCTGCCTCCAATGATATTGCCATAAGCAGGCAACCAATGAGACCAAGAATGGGGACTGCCAACCCAAATCTGCGCTCATGTTTTGGTTGGACGTATGCTGCAATGTTTGTTATACTGTAATAAAGAAGAATAGTAAATGCTGCTGACGCCAGTATGAATTCAAATGTTCCAAATAGGCACAATACTACTATGATCAATCCTGTTAATAAAATACCCAAATGAGGAACTTGAAATTTGGAATGCACCCGCTCCAGGATAGGGAAGAGGTCCTTTCTCCTGCCCATAGCCAGCATCATCCGGCTAATGCCAAGGATTTGACTTAGCAAAACGCCTAGCATTGCTGTAGAAGCTCCCAGGGTAATGGCTTCGCTTATCCCCGGGGTTGTAAGGGAATTAGCAGCCAATTGTAGGGGTGACTTATTAAAAGCCATTTCTTCTGCTCCAATTACACCAACGGCAACAAAAGATACCAGTGCATACAGAAGAATTGCACTACCAATAGTGATGATTACAGCCCTTGGAATAGTTTGTTCAGGATCCTTTACTTCTTCTGCAAGAGTTGCTATGCGGGCATAGCCGGTAAATGCGAAAAAAAGTAAAGCGGTAGCTTCTGCAATGCCGGAAAGTCCAAAAGGGGAAAAAGGGGT
>DATHWA010000010.1:0-4197 GCA_035461025.1 Gillisia sp.
GAAATTATACTTCTGTTTCAAGGAATAAATTAAAACTATTATTCGTGGGTGGCTTGTCTCAGAGAAAAGGTATTGCAGAACTTTTTAATTCAATAGAAGCCTTGAAACCTTATGTGAATTTAACCGTTGTTGGAAAAAAACCAACAAACTCCTGTGCTATTTTAAATGAAAACCTATCCCGGCATCGGTGGTTTCCTACTTTGCCCCATTCAGATATATTAAAGTTGATGAAAGCTCATGATGTCTTGTTATTTCCTTCCCTTTTTGAAGGATTTGGATTGGTTATCACCGAAGCTATGTCGCAGGGAACTCCTGTGATCACCACTGATCGCACTGCAGGCCCTGACCTTATAATTAATGCGGAAAACGGGTGGTTGGTGGAAGCAGGTTCTGCTATGGCTCTGCAAAATTCCATTGAAAACCTTTTGCTTCGTCCTTCTTTAATTGCAACAACAGGAAAAGAAGCAATGGAGACCGCACGTTTGCGACCATGGAAAGTATACGGCAGGGAACTTAGCCGGGCCATTACGGCTCATTTTGAAGGAAATTTAATTTCAACCAGGTAATTTTTCTATGAAAAAATATCTTTCTGTTTCACCTTATTCTCCTCAGTTAAGTGCTGTAAGTGAACTGGGATTAGGAGTAGAAAAAGACGAGGTTAATGAAACTGTAATTCCCTTGTTGAAAAAAGCAATATGGGGTTACTTTCTGTTGCTTATCCTCGAAGGGGCATTAAGAAAATGGTTCCTGCCCGGCCTGGCCACTCCATTACTTGTAGTTCGCGATCCTATTGCTATTTATATAATATATATGGCGTGGAAAAATGGGATTTTGGTAACCAATTTCTATTTGTCGGCAATGGTTTTTATAGGAAGTCTGAGTGTTATTACGGCCCTTTTAACCGGACATGGTAATTTTTTTGTAGCACTTTATGGAGCCCGGATCTTGCTCATTCATTTTCCCCTGATCTTTATTATAGGTAATGTATTAAAGAAAAAAGATGTGATAAATATTGGAAAAGTAATGCTCTGGATTTCTTTACCCATGACGATTTTAATAGCCTTGCAATTCTTCAGTCCTCAAAACGCCTGGGTGAATATTGGAGTAGGGGGAGACACGGAAGGATCAGGGTTTAATGCCGGGGCACAGGGATATTTTCGACCCTCCGGGACTTTTTCTTTTACAATTGGAATTGTCCATTTTTATAATCTGGCGGCCTGCTTTGTTTGTTATTTCTGGCTAAACCCTAAAAGGATAAACCGTCTGCTGTTAATTGCTGCTAGCCTCTCCCTAAGTGCCGCTATCCCCTTGTCGATTGCACGCAGCCTGCTTTTTGGGGTAGGAATTACTTTTATCTTTTTGTTATTTGCCATTCTGCGGAAACCAAAAAAGCTTATTCGCCTTATTCCCATTGGAATAGTTTTAATATCTTCTATTATGCTATTGAGCACAAATAGTTTTGTTCAGCTTTCTTCTGAAGCTTTTTTACAACGCATGGAAAATGCCAACCAAATTGAAGGGGGAGTGGAAGGTGTAGTTGGTAATCGGTATTTTGGAGGGATGTTTAGAGCTCTTACTAACTCTGCTGACCAGCCTTTATTTGGTCATGGTTCGGGTATAGGAACCAACGTTGGAAGTATGTTGCTTACAGGGGAAACTACTTTTTTAATTTCTGAAGGAGAATGGGGAAGGGTTATTGGAGAATTTGGACCTGTCCTTGGAATAGCTGTTATTTTTCTCCGGCTGGGAATATGTTTTAAGCTATTGATATTATCATACCGCAAGTTGATCTTAAAAGATGCTCTTCCCTGGCTTTTAATAAGCTATTGCCTATTGATTTTCCCTCAAGGCCAATGGGCAAGGCCAATGACTCTGGGTTTTGCAATTCTCATTGCCGGACTCGTTATGGCGGCATTAAAAAATAAGTAATTGTGCATATAGGGATCTTAACTACTATTGTTTTTTGGGATGGCAAAGTATGCCCAGAAAGTATATTTGCCTTGAAAAATGTGGAAGTTAGTGGGAGCATGAAAGGATTAGGGGTTAAATGCCAGACACAAAAATTTTATCGAGAAAATTGTTATGGAATGAGCATAACGTAAAGACGATAAAAACACCGATGAACCCGCCTGCCCGTAGGCAGGGATATGCGAATTACATATCACCACTGAAAAACAAACATACAAATGAAAATAATCTTAATAGGCAATTATGCTGGTGATAGGCAGGAAAGTATGTCTAGATATTCTACAGCCCTTAGAGATAATTTAATAAAAAATGAAGTGGAGGTAGAGATTATTAAACCTATATCCTTTTTTGCGCCCCACAATAAAATAACCACCCATGGAATTCATAAATGGTTAGGTTATATAGATAAATATATAGTGTTTTCTATTATTTTAAGGATTAAAGTACTGCAGGAATTAAAGAAAAAAGAAGATGTTTTCTTTCACATTTGCGACCATTCCAATTCTATGTATCTCAACATGCTTCCAAATAACAGAAGCGGAATAACCTGTCATGATGTCTTAGCGATTCAGGGTGCACTGGGGTTTGAAGGAACCTACTGTAGCGCAAGCAGAACAGGGAAAATTCTTCAAAACTGGATATTAAAAAATCTTAAAAAGGCCAGAATATTAAGTGCTGTTTCTCATAATACTATGGATCATTTGGTCCAACTGTGTGGAAATGTAAATGGGGTTAACACCAATTGGAGAGTAATTCATAACTCGTTTAATTCTAATTTTTTTCCAATGGATAAAAGTGAAAGCAAAAAATTACTGAAAACCATAAATTTTCCTAGAGATCCGTTTATACTTCATGTAGGATCTGCCCTTCCCAGAAAAAATAGGAGTCTGCTTTTAAAAATGGTTAATGCATTAGGAGATAAATGGAAGGGCAACATCTGTTTTGCAGGAGCCCCCCTTGAGGAGGAACTTTCCAAAATTATAAAAAATATGGATATTGGTAACCGCGTAACTTCAGTACCCAGGCCGGATCATCATACTCTGGTTGCTTTATATAGTTCTTGTGAGGCTTTTATATTCCCCTCCTTTTCCGAAGGATTTGGGTGGCCATTAATAGAAGCTCAGGCTTGCGGAGCTCCCATATTGGCCAGCTCAATTCCAACCTCTCACGAAATTGGAGGAGAGGCCGCTATTTATGCAGACCCAAATAATCCGGAAGAATTTGCTGACGCCTTTATGAAGATTATTCAAACTAAAAAAAAGGAAGAACTCATATCCCTTGGCTTCGAAAATTGCAAAAGGTTTGATAACCAAAAACTTACCAAGGATTTTATTGAACTATACCAGAAGTAATTGGGTATGGAAAAAATAAAAAAAATTCTAATTTTTTTAATGCCCTGGGGCTTAAGGCGCAGAGCACTCATGAAATGGTTTGGATATGACATTCACCCTACAAGCAGGCTGGGGTTTTGCTGGGTGTTTCCACGTGAATTGGTAATGAAAGCAAATTCCAGAATAGACCATTTTACTATTGCAATACACTTGGACAGGATTGAAATGGAGGAAAATTCAAGTATTGGACGTAGTAATTGGATAACAGGTTTTCCATCGGGTACTACCAGTAAGCATTTTCAGCATCAAACCACACGCACTTCTGTTTTGATTTTAGGAAGTAATAGCGCGATAACAAAACACCATCATCTGGATTGTACCAATTTATTAAAAATAGGGAAGTTTTCAACCATAGCGGGATATCACACCCAAATCCTAACCCATTCCATAGATCTTATGGAAAACATTCAGGATAGCAAGCCAATTATAATAGGAGACTATACTTTCATTGGAACTAATACAGTTATTTTAGGTGGTGCTATTCTACCCAGCCACAGCGTTCTTGGAGCGAAATCACTGCTTAACAAGGCTTTTCGTAAAAAGTGGAAGTTATACGGTGGAGTTCCGGCTCAACCGCTGAGAGATCTTCCAAAATCTGCAAAATATTTTTCCAGATTAGATGGTTTTGTTTATTAAATGCCCTTTGAGAAAATGAACTTACCGCTCCATTTGGTTTTTCTATCAATAATAATAGAATACTAAGAAATTACAAATGAGAATTTTGCGGGTAATAGCCTCTATGGATCCTGTTAACGGGGGACCCTGCCAGGGAATAAGAAACAGCGTACCGGCACAGGAAATCATTGGGGTGCAAAGTGAAGTCCTGTGCTTTGATGCT
>DATHWA010000011.1:0-15167 GCA_035461025.1 Gillisia sp.
CTCCAAATACCATTCACATTCCAATTTCGTACTTCATTTTTCAGCATTACAATAAGCTGAATCTTGGATGTAGTGGTTCACCCTTGCACGTCATAATACCTGAGTCCAAATAATTCCCTATAGCTTCCAAAGGATTATCCCAGGGTATGCGTTTAATTTAAACGGGAAGGGAAATTGTCGCAGTGATAAATAAAAAGATACCCTATAGCCATAAAGATTAACCCGCTGGCGAGAAAGGCATAATTCCACCTGTCCGGGTTTAAGGCAAATTCATTGACATTATGAAGTTTTATTATATGAGGGTGAATGATGCCTTCAACAAAATTAAAGAGTCCCCACCCTCCTATTGCGCCTCCTACAGCAAGCCTTGGTGAAGGTTTGATATTCAGTTTTTTAAGCAGGGCGCAACAAAAGAATAAAGGCCAGCAAAACGGCAACTAAGGTAAGCGCGTGTTAAATACCATCCCAGAACATATTTACCGCTTTACCAACCACGGTATCTATTGGCAACTTATTAGAAACCATTCCATGAAGTTGGAGGATTTGATGAAAAAGGATTCCGTCTATAAATCCTCCTACCCAATTCCCATAACTACAGATGTTGTTGCCAGAGGAACCGGGTTTAGCACTTCTTCATTTGGGGTAAAAGAAGAATTTTTTTGAGCCTCTTTAATGAAAAATATGAAAATGCAAGGACTTTATGCACCAAAACTATAAACCCCGTAATTAAAGTAAAAAGGTTTGGAAGAAAGGTACTGTTATATAATTAATCCTGTTTTTCCTTATTACAACTTATACACGCGAACAATGATGCTTCTAATTCCATAATCTTGTTTTCTGAGTTTGGTCAAAGAGGGTACTTCTAAAATTACGAGGTAGACCGGCAAAACCTGTTAAGGAAATATGAAGATTATACAAGCAACGCCTCCTGCTTTACATCCACTAACAAGGAACAGGGTGCAAAAACCTTCAGCTATTAATAAGCTAGTACAACTCTTTCCAAATAATATAAACTCCCATCACAAGTACAAACCAGCCAAAACTCTTTTTGAGTTTTTCACCATCTATAAATTTATTGAGAAAACCTCCTACAAAAATCCCTACCATTGAGAGACCTGTAAATATCATAAGGAAAACCCAGTCTATTTCCAGGTTCTCCACATCCCCAATGAATCCTATTAGAGATTTTACTGCGATGATAAGAAGAGATGTTGCCACAGCCTTTTTCATCGGTAATTTTGCAAGAAGAACCAGGGCCGGAATGATAAGAAAACCTCCCCCGGCACCTACAATTCCTGTAAGCACCCCTACTACAATTCCTTCTATGATAATAAGCGGATAATTGTATTTCACTTTGGTTTCCAGCAATTCTTTACTGCCATTTTTTTTGATCATCGAGATGGAAGCGACTACCATGATGATTGCAAAAAACAACATAATCCCTATATTCTTGGTGACCTCAAAGTCCCAAAGCGTAAAAATATGGTCCGGTATGGCAGGAACAATATATTTCCTTGTACCATAAACCGCTATAAAAGCCGGAATGGAAAAAACAATTGCGGTTCGAAAATCCACCAACTTTTTCTTCATATTATTAATAGCTCCAACCAGGGAAGAAGCTCCTACCACAAATAATGAGTATGCAGTTGCTGTTACAGGATTTATAGAAAGCAAATAAACCAATACCGGCACGGTAAGGATAGAACCTCCACCTCCAATAAGACCTAAAACCACTCCTATAATTAAAGCACCAAAATAACCCAGAATATCTAAAATTTCCACAGTATCTTTTATTTATTTGATGCAAAAGTAATCTCTCAAGCCGCGACCTGCAGTAACAAAAGTTACACAGCCACTTATTAGCTAAAATATGATATTGGTCATAAACCTTCGGTAAAATTCCTTTTTACTTTGCAATATAATTAGGGGAAAACTGAATCCCGGAACATTCTTTCAGAAAATTTGTTTAATCTTTTTTAAACATTTAAATATTAAAACCAATGTCAAATAAAAAGATATTTCAACTACAGGCCAATGTGAGTAAAGCACTTGGACATCCAATAAGAATGGAGATCATTCAGCATTTAAAAGAAAAAGAGGTTAGTTTTTCCTATTTACAAGAAGCCACAGGATGTTTAAAATCCAACCTTTCGCAACATCTCAAATTATTGACAGAAAATGGCATCCTTAGAGTTAGACGGGAAGGCCAGTGCAGTTACTTTTCCCTTACCTCGTCAAAAGTGGCTAAAGCCTGCCAGTTAATGAGGGAAGTTTTAGTTGAAAATATACAGGAACAACAAGAAATAATAAAAAAGATATAATTATGAAAACCATATTAGTTTTAGGAGCAGGAACAGGTGGCGTAACCGCTGCCAGGGAAATAAGCAGGAACAGCGGGAATGAAGAAGATATTACCCTGGTGAAGATCCTGGTATTTGAAAAGGAAGAGAAGAATGTTTTCTCGCCCAGCCTCCCCTGGTTGATGGTTGGAAAAAGAAAACCTGAGGAAATCTATGAAAAAACCTCAAATCTGGATTCCTCCGGTCTTGAAGTAATTCAGGGAGAAATTGAACAGGTAGACCCAAAAGAACTTACTGTCACAGTTAACGGTAAGACCTATAAAGGAGATTATATGATCATCTCACTTGGTGTAGACCAGCAACCTGTATACCAGTTGGATAAATACGGCCATAATTTTTTCACCCTGGAAGGAGCCACTCATTTCAATAAGGGATTAAAAGATCTTAAAAAAGGAAAAATTGCGATTCTTGTTTCCTCCTTACCCTTTAAAAGTCCGGCAGCTCCTTATGAGGCTGCAATGCTCATTGAAGAATTTATTCGGAAAAATAACCTTAAGCATACAACAGAAGTGGCTTTATACACTCCAGAGAAAGGCCCCATGGAATTTGCAGGAAAAAAACTTTCAGAAGAACTTCGAATTTTACTTGAACATAAAGGGATTAAATACTACCCCAACCATGAACTCACAGATGCGACTGATAATAGGCTGACCTTCAGCAATGGAAAAACCTATGAGTTTGATCTTTTGGCTTACACCCCCAAACATCAAAGCCCGGAGGTGATAAAGAACAGCGCACTGGCAGGGAATTCAGGTTGGATTGATGTAGATAAGGACAATTTACAAACCCGGTTTCCCAATGTATATGCAATAGGTGATAATACCAACATTACCCTGGAAAATGGGATCACCCTCCCTAAAATTGGTGTTTTTGCCAGGCAGCAGGCAATAGTTGTGGCCCACAACATTGGTAGAAAAATGGGCAACCAGGTGCCGGACGAAAGTTTTAAAGGAGAAGGACAATATTTTATAGAATATGGAGAAGGCCTCGCAAGTACTGCCGAAGTAAATTTTTATGACTCTCCAGAGCCCGATGCGAAAATGAAAACTCCGGAGCAGTGGGGACATTGGTCAAAATGGTGGGCAGAAAAATACTGGTTCTTTAAAAACTTCTAAATATGAAAAAAATAGGACTCATAGGCGGAACTTCCTGGCACTCTACCATCGTTTATTACCGCCTTATCAATGAAATGGTTGCAGAGAAAATAGGTTCCGCCGGGAATCCGGAGTTGCTCATTTACAGTCTCAATATTGAGCTTATGCGGGAACAAAACAGGGAAAAAATAAATAAAAAATACCTGGAGGTAGCCAAAATCTTAATGGCAGCCGGTGCCGAAGCCCTGGTGATATGTGCAAACACCCCGCATATGGTATATGAATTTGTACAGCCCCAAATTAATGTTCCTATTCTTCATATTGCAGATGCCATTGGAAAAGAGGCACAAGTACTGGATCTTAAAAAGTTGGGGTTGCTGGGCAATAGGCCTACAATGACCGGAGATTTTATCCCCGGCCGCTTAAAAGAAAATTTCGGAATTGATACAATTTTGCCGGATACCGAATATCTGGACCGCAACCATCATTTTGTCTCTACAGAGCTTACCCACGGAATATTCAGCAAGGAAGCCAAAAGTTTCTTTCTTGAGCAAATGCGGTTACTACGGGCGAAAGGTGCTGAAGGTATCATCCTGGGTTGTACAGAATTACCAATGCTTATTGAAAGCAAGGATATTGATATACCATTAATAGCCACAACCCAGCTTCATGCGCGAATGGCTGCAAATTTCATTCTTGAACTGCAGGAAGTAGAATAAACAATCTAACCTGCAGGGAAGCGGTAAATATTTCTAAAGTATCTCTTCAAAATTTGATACTTTAGCAATAGCCAACCTATGCTTCGCAATGTTAGAAAAAAAGGTCTATTCTCTTTCCAATCTCACCCGGTCTATCCAAAATGTGATAGAGGCCCATTGCAACAAGGTAGTCTGGATAAAGGCAGAGATCGTTAGGCTTAACTATTATCCCAAGTCCGGACACTGCTACCCCACCCTGGTGGAAAAAAAGAACGGAAAAGTTATTGCAGAACTAAGAGGCAACATCTGGGCTGGTCATTTTGAATTAATAAACAACAAGTTTAAATCTGTTCTCAAGGAAGAACTTAAGGATAATATAACAGTAGTCATCCAGGGCACGATCACATATAGCCCGGTCCACGGCCTAGCCCTTAATATAACAGATATAGATCCCGAATTTACTCTTGGGGAACTCGCACGTGAAAAGGCTGAAACGATCACAAAGCTGAAAAAAAAGAACATCCTTGGGCTTAACCGGGAGAAAAACCTGCCTATACTTCCAAAGACTTTAGCTATCATTTCCGTGGAAACCAGCAAAGGTTATGGGGATTTTATGGAAGTCATAAAAAAAAATCCTTACGGCTATAGGTATCACTTCCTTTTATTTCCTGCTATTTTGCAAGGGGAGCGGGCAGTAACTACTATAAGTGAGCAGCTGGAAAAAATTAAAAAATATAGTGAGGTATTTGATGCCGTTGCTATCATAAGAGGCGGTGGCGGGGAAATAGGTCTAAGCTGCTTTGACAATTATACCCTTGCAGAAAAAATCGCGACATACCCCATCCCGGTACTTACCGGAATTGGACATTCGAGTAATGAGACCGTGAGCGATATGGTGAGCTTTCAGAGTTTTATCACTCCCACTAAAATAGCAGAATTTCTTCTGCAGAAATTCCATGATTTTGCTGTGCCTTTAAAAGAAAATGAACAAAAGCTTATAAATGGCAGTTCATTGTTGTTCAGGGAACGAAAGACTAATTTACTGGAGACCTCCAGGCTCTTCAGCTCCCTTACTACCTCTGCACTTTCAAATGCGAGGGCCAACCTTGGAAATCTTATTTTTCAGCTTGAAAAGCAGGGAGAAAGAATTTTTACTGAAGAAAATACCTTTTTAGACCAGGCTGCCAGAATTCTGCTTACCCGGGCCGCAAATCCACTGGCCGATGCAAAGAACAATCTTAATTTTACTGAAGAAAAAATTAGAATGCTCTCTCCCCGGAATATTTTAAAAAGAGGCTACAGCATAACACGACAAGACGGAAGAATAATTAGAAGTACAGAGGAACTGGAAGAGGGCACAGTCCTGCATACTGAATTATACCAGGGCGTGGTCACCAGCCGGGTTGAAAACTTAAAAAAAATCTCATCAAATGAGTGAAGAAATAAGCTACACGGCAGCTCACAAAGAGCTCCAGGAAATAGTGGTGGAAATGGAAAATTCCCAGATCACTGTGGACGAATTGGAAACCAAGATAAAACGGGCTGCAGTGCTGCTAAAGATCTGCAAAGACAAGTTATTTAAAACTGAAAAAGAAGTACAGGATGTCCTGAATGAGATCAGGAACTATTCGGTTTAAGAAATTACACCTTGCCTATTTCCTGTTTCTATACTTTTATGCCACACACTTTCCAAATTTTATCGCAGTAATCACGAATAGAGCGATCACTTGAAAATTTGCCCATATTGGCTACATTAAGAATAGACATGCGGGTCCATCTTTCCGGCTCCTGCCACACTTTATATACATTGTCCATTTGCTCTACATAGGACTGGTAATCCTCCAGCAATAAATACGGGTCCTGATGTAACAAATTGTCATAGATGGGGCGGAAAAGCTCTGTATCACCATTGGTAAGCTCGTCAGAAATCAGGAACTCAACCACCCTTTTTAGGTTCTCATTTTCAGTATACTTCTTATAAGGATGGTACCCATTCTTTTTCATGTTTTCAACCTCATCTGTTGTAAGGCCAAAAAGGAAAAAGTTTTCCTCCCCTACTTCCTCCCTAATCTCCACATTAGCCCCGTCCAGCGTTCCAATAGTAAGCGCACCATTGAGCGCAAATTTCATATTACCTGTTCCGGAAGCTTCTTTACCGGCCATGGATATTTGTTCAGAAAGATCGGCTCCCGGGTATACGTGCTGTGCCAGCTTCACACTGAAGTTTGGCAGAAAAACTATTTTTAAAGTTTCATTGACTTCAGGATCATTATTAATAAGATCGCCCACAGCAGTAATTAGTTTTATAATACGTTTAGCCATAAAATATCCGGGAGCTGCTTTTCCTGCAAAAACAAAAGCCGTTGGTGGTATGCTGGTATCCTTATCTTCCTTAAGGCGAAGGTATAAGGTTAAAATTTGAAGTACTTTTAAGTGCTGTCGTTTATACTCGTGTATTCTCTTTACCTGCACATCTATCAACATTTCAGGGTTTATTTCTATACCGGTAAGTTCCTTTATATGATGTGCAAGGTTTCTTTTATTATCCAATTTTACCTCCATCCATTTGCTTCGAAAAGCTTCGTCCTTTACATAAGACTCCAGCCCCTTCAGCTTATCAAGATCGGTAAGCCAATCCTTTCCTATATTGTTTGATATTAATGTCGCCAATTTAGGATTACTAACAGCAAGAAACCTTCTGTGGGTAACTCCATTGGTTACATTGGTAAATTTTTCCGGCCAAAGCTGCGCAAAATCTTTTAATACCTGCTTTTGCAGAAGTTCGGAGTGTAAAGCAGAAACTCCATTCACCATTGAACTCCCCACAGTGGCCAAATGTGCCATTCTTACAGTAGGTTCTCCTCTTTCATCGACCAGGGCCATTCGGGCTATTTGTTCCCCGGTGAAATCATGCTCCCGGAGTTCACTAATAAATCTACTGTTTATTTCATAAATGATTTCCAGGTGCCTGGGCAACAAATTTCTTAAAAGGCTTACCGGCCATCTCTCCAAAGCCTCCGGCAACAGGGTGTGGTTGGTATATGCAAAAGTATTTTTTGTGACTCTCCAGGCCTCATCCCATTCCAGGTAGTGTTCATCCAGCAGTAATCGCATTAGCTCTGCCACCGCTATGGAAGGATGGGTATCATTAAGCTGAATAGTAAATTTATCGTCCAGTGTTTCCAGTTTACGTCCCTGTACTAGATGTAACCTAATTATATCCTGAAGCGAACAGCAAACAAAGAAATATTGCTGTTTTAACCTAAGTTCTTTTCCCGAGAGATTCTCGTCATTGGGATAGAGCACTTTTGTGATGTTTTCAGACCGCATTTTCTTTTCCACAGCCCGGTAATAATCCCCGAGGTTATAAGCAGCAAAGTCGAAGGATTCTGTTGCCTCTGCCTTCCACAACCTCAAAATGATGCCATTGCTTTGGTATCCCAAAATTGGAGTATCATAAGCGGTTCCTTTAATTTCTGAACCCGGTATCCACTCAATGTGCAGTTTATTATCTTCATCCCTGCTGTGCTCAGTATACCCACCAAATTTCACCTCAAAAGATATTTCCGGCCGTATTACCTCCCAGGGATTACCGTTATGCAACCACTTATCTGTAGTTTCTACCTGCCAGCCATCCTTGATCTCCTGCTTAAAGATTCCAAATTCATAGCGTATACCATAGGCTATAGAAGGGATTCCTAATGTGGCAAGAGAGTCCATATAGCAGGATGCCAGTCTTCCCAGGCCACCATTTCCTAATCCTGGTTCCACCTCCTCATTAAGAAGCTCTTCCAGGTCCAGGTTGAGTTCAGCCAGTGCTTCCCTGGTTTCCTCCATAATCTCCAGATTAAGTAAATTATTTCCAAGATGAGGCCCGGGAAGATACTCTGCAGAGAGGTATGCTATCCCTCGTGCATCTTCTTCAGCAATTTGCTCAAGGGATTTGACATATTTTCTAAAAACCCTGTCTCTAATGGTAAGGGCAAGGGAAGTATAAAAATCATTCGGGGTGGCAACCACGGGAATACGGCCCAAAGTGTAAAACAACTTTTCCAGAAAAGAAGTTTTAATATCCTCCTTACTAAGCCCTACATTACCAATTCCCACGCCCGGTTTTGTAAAATAACTTTCAATTTTTTTATTCTTGGATTTCATATGCAGTAATTTTTAAAACGAGAAAAATTATAAAGGATCCATAGCTTCATAATAGTATTCCAATTAATTTTCCAGATCAGAATTTAATAAAATTTACCTGAAGAGCGGTTTAGAAATTAGGTTATAAGATAACTTTATGATTTAATCTGAATCAGGAAATCCTTACAAAGATAATTGAGACGGTATTGTATTTTAAAATTTTGAAATCCATAATCAAATCAAAAGCCTAAAAAACATCCACATTACCACCCTCTTTTTAAGGAAAATATGATGAAGATCAGTTTTTAAAAATAAAAATCTGAAACTATTTTCTTAACTTTAAGAGATTGATAATCTTAAAGTTAGCATATGCCGTTTCGCAACATCATGCTTCCCGTTTTTTCCTTTGGGATTTTTAGAATCCCACACTTTTATTCATCCTATAAACAACTTTCCAATGAAAATTTACGATGACAAACACATCAAGAACGTGGTATTTGTTGGTGCCCACAATAGCGGCAAAACCACTCTTGCAGAAACCATGCTATTTGAAGCAGGATTGCTCAACCGCCGGGGCACTGTAGAAAACAAAAATACAGTTGCAGACTATCATGAGATTGAACACGAAAAAGGAAATTCGGTTTTTGCTACCCCTTTGCATACAGAGTGGCGCAACTATAAGATCAACATTATAGACACTCCCGGGCTTGATGATTTTATAGGAGAGGTGATCTCCTCTATTAGGGTGGCAGATACTATTGTAACGGTATTGAACGGGCAGCATGGGGTTGAAGTTGGTACAGAGATAATTTGGAATTATATTGATAAATACCATAAACCTACCCTTTTTGTAATAAACCAGATTGACCATCCCAATTTTAATTTTGAGGAAAGTTTTAAAAGCATCAAAACCCTGGTAGGAAATAATGCAGTAAAAATTCAATATCCCATAAAACAAGGCGGGTCGCAGTGTATTATTGATATACTCAAGATGAAAATGTATAAATTTTCTGCTGAAGGTGGGAAACCCTCGAAACATCCCATCCCTGAAGACCAATTAGAAATAGCCGAAAAACTCCACAATGAGCTAATTGAAAAGGCTGCTGAAAATGATGAAGAATTAATGGAGCTTTATTTTGATCAGGGCACCCTTAATGAGGACGAGTTACGAAAAGGAATAAAAGCAGGTATGCTTAATCACGACCTGTTCCCGGTGTTTTGTATCTCTGCCCTGCAGGATATGGGTAGTGGTAGATTAATGGGCTTCATAGACAATGTGGTCCCTGCCGCTGGGGATCTTAATCCCGAACAAAGCGTGGATGGAAAAGAGATTCCTGCCAAAAAAGAATCCCCCACCGTACTGTTTGTATTTAAGAATATTCATCAGCCTAACCTGGGACAGGTAACATTCTTTAAAGTAATAAGCGGGGAAATAAGATTAAATGATAAGCTGGTGAACAGCAGGAATAGTGAGCTGGAAACTTTTAATCAACTCTTTATCATGGATGGCAAGGAAAGGAGACCTGTGGCCAGACTTACAGTAGGAGATATAGGCGCGACCCTGAAATTAAAACATACAGAAACAAATGACACTCTGGCACAAGAAGGCTTTAATATTGAAATAAAACCAATTCAATATCCACAGCCAAGGATAAGGCGTGCGGTTTATGCGGTGAATACAAAAGATGAGGAAAAACTTACAGATTCTTTAAGGAAGATCCATAGCCAGGATCCTACTGTTTTACTATCATTTTCCAATGAGACAAGGCAAATGATCCTTGCCTGCCAGGGGGAACTTCATCTTGCCACTATAGACTGGACATTAAAGAACATTTATGGGGTGGAGGCTCATTTTGAAAAACCACGGATCTCCTTCCGTGAAACAATTCAACGGTCCTCTGCAGCAAATTACAGACATAAAAAGCAAAGCGGCGGCTCCGGGCAATTTGCCCAGGTGCATATGAAAATTGAACCCTGGATGGAGGGAATGGAGGAGCCGGAAGGTTTTAATATTAGAGGTAAGGAAGAGGTCGATCTACCCTGGGGCGGGAAACTTATTTTTTATAATTGTATTGTTGGCGGTGTAATAGACCAGCGATACCTGCCCTCCATTATGAAAGGTATACTGGAAGTAATGGAAAAAGGCCCCTTAACGGGTTCTTATATTCGAGATGTAAGGGTGATGGTCCATGATGGAAAGATGCACCCCGTAGACTCTAACGATATTTCCTTTAAGATTGCAGGTGCGCATGCTTTTAGGGAGGCTTTTCTTAATGCAAATCCAAAGTTGCTGGAACCTGCTTTAGAACTCCTTGTAACCACCCCGGAAGATATGGTGGGAAATGTTATGACAGAACTGCAAACCCGAAGGTCCATTATTATGGGGATAGAGAACAATAATAATTACCAGCTGCTTAAATGCGTTGCACCGGAAACTGAATTATATGGATTCTCTACAGAGCTAAGGTCCCTCACCCAGGGAAGGGCAACTTTTAAATCAAAATTTTCTGCATACCAGCCGGTACCTGAAAATATCCAGCGGGAAATGATCAATAATAAAGAGGTTGTAGGGGTAGCTGGTAGATGATTTTCGGTTAATTGAGATATTACTATGGGGCTGGTAGGCTCCTTAGTTTCTTATAAAAATCAGAGGAAATTATTCCTTTAATTCAGGTTCAAGGACTTCCCATACAGTAGTGGCCATGATCTTCTGCCCTTCAGCAGTAGGATGTATTCCATCTTGCTGATTGAGGGCAGGATCACCTGCTACTCCCTCCAGCAGAAATGGTATATATTTTACATCATTTTGCTCTGCAAGTTGGGGGAAAATTTCTTTAAATTCGGTTGTATATTCTTTTCCCATATTGGGCGGAATTTGCATTCCAGCCAGGATTATGGTGGCCTGTGGATTCTTTTGCCTCACAGTATCAATGATAGTCTGCAGGTTCTTCCGGGTTTCTTCCAGAGGGATGCCTCTTAGTCCATCGTTAGCCCCAAGTTCCAGTAGAAACACATCTACATCCTGATTCAACACCCAGGAGATCCTGTTACTTCCACTAGCCGTGGTTTCTCCACTCAACCCGGCATTCACCACCTCATAATCAAATCCAAGAGAATCTATTTTTTGTTGGATTACAGCAGGGTACGCTTCATTGGGATCAAGACCCATTCCTGCGGTTAAGCTGGTTCCAAAGAAAAGGATCACTCCTTTTTCTTTGTTAGCCTCATTAGTGCTTTTATTAGCTTCCTCAACCCTGTCTTTCTCCTCTTTCTTTTGAGAATCCCCGCAGGAAACTAAAAAGTTCAAACATAACAAAGCACAAAATACTGGTAAGATTCTCATAGCACAGACTTTAAATTCAAAAACAATTCTTTATTTTGTCCTTCTTCAGTGAAAATCAAAATTAGAACTATTCAATGTCAAAGATATTAAACGTCCGCAACTTAGAGAAAACCTTTTCCAGTGGCTCCAGGGAGATCACTGTTTTAAAGGAAATAAATTTTGACATAGAAGAGCGGGAGACTTTTGCCATTGTAGGACCTTCCGGAAGTGGGAAAACTACCTTACTGGGATTATGTGCCGGGCTGGATAGACCAAATGCCGGAAGTGTGGAGTTATGCGGTACGAACCTGGATAGCCTCACAGAAGATGAAAGAGCAATTTTACGGAACAGGAAAGTTGGTTTTGTTTTTCAGGATTTTCAACTACTACCTACTCTTACAGCCCTGGAAAATGTTGCAGTACCCCTTGAACTTCAGGGAGCTAAAAATGCCATTAAAAAAAGCAAGGAACTACTTCAAAAAGTTGGACTTGGGGACCGTTATGATCATTATCCTTCTCAACTTTCAGGAGGGGAACAGCAGCGGGTTGCAGTAGCCAGGGCATTTTCCAACAGCCCCTCAATACTTTTTGCAGATGAGCCCACGGGAAACCTGGATGCTGAAACGGGGGAAAAAATTATAAAACTTTTATTCAACCTAAATAAAGAAGCCGGTACTACTTTGGTTATCGTAACTCACGATCTCGATCTGGCCAGAATGACCCAACGGGTTTTAAGGCTTAAAGGCGGAAGGATCATTGATAATTCCATAGTTGCATCCAAATGAGCGAAAATATCGAATACAAATCAAAGGGGGGAATTGGCTGGCTATCGAAAATGGCCTGGCGTGACGGGAAAGCCAGCGCCAAAAAACTGGGTCTTTTTGTTGCATCTATTGTCCTGGGTATCGCTGCAGTTGTATCTATTCAATCTTTTGGGGAGAATCTAAAAGACAACATCCAACTGCAATCCAAAGCCCTTATGGGAGCCGATTATAGGATTGATAGCAACAATCCGCCAAATGAACGGGTGGTTGCAATTATGGATTCCCTGGGAGGCCCGGAGGCTAGGGAAATAAGTTTTACGTCTATGGCTGCCTTCTCCCGAAGTGGGGCAGCGAAACTGGTACAGGTAAGAGGAATAGAGCAGAAATTTCCACTTTACGGGGAACTGGAAACGGAACCTGCCGGAGCTGCCCTGAGCTTCATAGAAAAAGGTGCTGCCCTGGTAGATGCCACTGTAATGCTCCAACTCGGAATAAAGCCCGGAGACAGCGTGAAAATCGGCGAAATTACCCTGCCCATTGCAGGTTCCCTTAAAGCCGTCCCGGGAAGTACAGCGATCTTTAGCTCTGTAGCACCACCGGTCCTTATACCCTATAATCTCATAGAAAATACCCAACTTGTCCAAACCGGAAGCCGGGTTGGATATGATTTCTATTTCCGGGCGCGTGAGAATACTGACCTTGAACAAATGGACAGAGTATTGGGACCTCAGCTTGATGCCCAGAATGCCGATCTTGATACGCACACCTCAACCAGCCAGCGAATGGGTCGCAGGTATGAGAACTTCGGGAAATTCCTTAATCTTGTCGCTTTTATTGCCTTGCTGCTGGGATGTGTGGGAATAGCCAGCGCTATAAGCATCTATATCAAGGGGAAGTTGAAAGATGTTGCAGTACTTAAATGTATAGGTGCCAGTAGAAGACAAACATTTCTTATTTACCTAATACAGATAGGAGCTATAGGTTTTATTGGTGGCCTCCTCGGTACAATTCTGGGACTTTTATTACAGCAACTTTTTCCAATTATGCTGGGGGACCTGTTGCCGGTAGATGTGGACATGAGCTTTTCCCCGCGTGTAATTGCAATGGGAGTATTACTGGGAATATTTATGTCCCTTCTTTTCGCTCTTTATCCTTTGATGGGGACCTTATATATTTCTCCCCTGCAGGCACTAAGGGTTCAAAATGAAGGAAAGGAAAATTCAGGAAGAGCAGGGCTTCTTGTACTTGGAGGTATCTTTCTTTTTATCCTTTTATTTTCCTATTGGCTGCTGGAGGACTGGCGCTATTCCTTTGCCTTTGTTGCAGGTATCATTGTTACCTTCTCAATATTGGCCGGAGTTGCCCAGATGTTTATGAAGGCTATTAAGCGTTATTTCCCATCTTCCTGGGGGTTTCCGGCAAGGCAGAGCCTGTTAAACCTTTTTCGCCCCCAAAACCAAACGCTCACCCTTGTATTGGCTATTGGAGTAGGAACCTTTCTTATAAGCACGCTTTATTTTACCAAGGATGTCCTGCTTGCCCAGGCTACCCTGGAAGAGCAGCAGGACAGTCCTAATATGATCCTTCTTGATGTACAGACGCAACAGCAGGAAGCTGTAACACAAACCATAGAATCCAGGGAATTGAGTGTTATGGACGATATACCCATCGTCACAATGAGAGTTCAAAGTATTAAAGGCCGGTCCGTTAATCAAATAAGGCAGGATACTGCTGCAAATATTAACAGGTGGATACTTAATCATGAATTTCGCGTAACCTACCGTGATTCTCTCATCGCTTCTGAAACGCTTCAGCAAGGAGAATGGATTAGTGATGTAACCTCCCGGGACCTGGTTCCCATTTCAGTAAGTGATAATTTTGCTGATGATGCCAAGGTAGAAGTAGGAGACAAATTGACCTTCAATGTTCAGGGAGTGCTGCTCAACACCGTAGTAAAAAGTGTACGGCTGGTAGACTGGAGCAGGATGCAAATGAATTTTTCCATTGTTTTTCCTGCCGGTGTTCTTGAAGATGCCCCGCAGTTCAGGGTACTTACTACCAGTCTTCCGGACGAGGAGGCTTCGGCTGGTTTGCAGCAAGAACTTGTGAGAGAGTTTCCCAATGTTACCATTATTGATCTACGGCAGGTACTTACAGTGGTTGAGGGTTTGCTGGAAAAGATATCATGGCTCATAAACTTTATGGCATTCTTTAGCATCCTTACCGGGGTGATCGTACTTTTAGGTGCTGTGCGCACCAGCAAATATCAAAGGATACGGGAAAGCGTCCTCTTAAGGACCCTGGGTGCAAAAAGTAAGCAGATCTTAAAGATCCTTGCCCTGGAATATACTTTTCTGGGAATTCTGGGAGCTCTTGCAGGTATTCTTTTATCCCTTGTAAGCAGTCAACTCCTTGCCTGGTTTCTTTTTGAGACGCCGTTCATCCCGTCCTGGGTTCCATTCCTTGTTCTCCTTCCCGGAATTGTCCTTCTGGTTCTGGTTATTGGATTGAGCAACAGTGTTGGAGTGATCAAAAAGCCTCCTCTTGAAGTCCTAAGGAAAGGTGGATATTAAATGTGTTGCAAGATTACCCGGCAAGAACTTTTTTCCTGTT
The DNA here is from genome assembly GCA_035461025.1 of Gillisia sp. GTDB lineage: Bacteria > Bacteroidota > Bacteroidia > Flavobacteriales > Flavobacteriaceae > Gillisia. The sequence goes on from DATHWA010000011.1 coordinate 14,986, forward strand.
GGCACCTTTTAATATAGGAAGGGAAATAAGAAAGGTTGCTCCTTCAGATTCATGATTGATTAAGCTTAAAGAACCATTATGTCCCTGGGTGATTATATTATAGCTTAAGCTTAATCCAAGGCCAGTTCCCTCGCCGGTTGGTTTGGTTGTAAAAAATGGTTCAAATATCCTTTCTCTTATAT
>DATHWA010000012.1:0-3420 GCA_035461025.1 Gillisia sp.
AGATCACGGAATGAAACAAGTGGATCTGAAATCCAGTATAGATCCGGAACCAATATTAAAACAAATCCCAGCTGAAGCTAATATTATTAGAGACCAGATAATTTCGCATATTTATTTACCCAAGGAGTTGGTGGAAAGTACCTATAAGATACTCAAAACAAAGGAGGCTAATTTCAGGGTTTATAAAAAAGGAGAAATGCCCGAAAATTTACATTACAATAATAACTATCGCATTGGGGATATTTTGCTTTTGGCCGACCCCGGTTATATCTTCAACAATAAATCCTTTAGCGGAAACAGGGGAGTACATGGCTACGATCCTTTTACAACCCCTGAAATGCACGGTATTTTATATGCCCGCGGCCCAAGTATTAATAAAGGGGTTATTACAGGTTCTATTGAAAATATAAATATCTATCCATTAATTACAAAGATTTTAGGTTTTGAAAACCCTGAAATTGATGGCTGTTTTACTAATATTAAGGAGTTTTATAAGGAGTAATATTTTATATTTTACGCAGCATGAAGTGGAACGAATAGGTTGTAAAATAAAAGTGGAATATGTTTTTAATTTTTATAAATCTTTATTGTAAGTTTTATTACATTTATACCACTTAACTCTAAATACAGAGAACTCATGCCAAAAGAAAAATCCCCTTCGAAGAATTCAGCAAAGAAAGAACCTGTGCTGAGTTTAAAAGAAAAGCGTGCTGCAAAAGCTGCTAAAAAGAAGACCAGAAATTAGATAAATATTCACTGCTTATGCTATTCGCACAGAGTAGGAAGCATTAAATTTTTCAGAAGGCATTATTTCGATAATGCCTTCTTTATTTTTTAGCTGTTGGTCAGTACCTTCCATATCTGCCATTCCCAGCCAGGGTTCAATGCACACATAAGGCGCCCCGGGTTTAGCCCAGATCCCCAGATCCTTAAAATCTGAATAATCCACAGTAAGAATGGTTCCGGATTTTTCGCTTTTTAAAGTGACAGATTTTGATGTTATGTTTCTGAAGATAAGTGCATCCTTATCAAAAAGGTTCTTGTGAAGCCTGATCTTATTATCGTTTTGTAAAACTACCTTAATGTTATTAGAAATCAACCCTTCCTCATTTAACAGGTAAGTCTTGAGATCCATCTTTCTGTCAAATTCCAGATAATAATCCTCATATTCCTCTCCTTCATATAGCGGAGCGTTAAATGCGGGGTGTCCTCCTAAAGAAAAGAACATTGGTTTGTCGTCAAGGTTTCTAACACTATGTTATACCGTGAGGGTCTTTCCGTCCAGGGAATTAAGCATCTCCAAGTCAAATTTAAATGGATAGATCTTTAAAGTCTCTTCAGAATATTGCAGGCTGAAGAGCAGGCTGGTTGTTTTTTCTTCTTTAAGCTTAATATTTTCGTTATGCCTTACAAAACCGTGTTTCGGCATTTGGTAAGTAGTGCCGTCATATTTGTATTCTCCATTTTTCAGCACACCTATTACCGGGAAGAGATTTGGGGCGTGGCTGCTCCAAATCTCAGGATCTGCCTGCCAGATGTGTTCAATGTTCGTTTCAAGATTCTTTAAACTGCAAAGCTCCGCTCCCTCATCTTTTACAGCAATACTTAAAAACTCATTTTGAATACTGTACATATTCTATTTTTTTCTTCTTCTGTTCGCGTTTTTGTCTCCCCGGGTTTTTGGCTTCTTGTATTTTTTCGCGATCTCCCTGCGGTAAGAGCCACCAAGATTCACCTTTTTATTCTTATCGCTTTTTTCATGAAAAGCCGGTCCGGGAGCATCTTCAGATTTGTTATGGTTGTTGATCTCAAAAACCTTTGGTTGCTCTTCAGGGATAAGATCTGTTGAGATAGCCACCTCTTCCGGAAGTTCGTACTGCGGCACCTCCATATTCATCAGGTTCTCGATCTTTTCCAGGTTTTCCTCTTCCTTTTCTGTAGTAAGTAGGAAGGAAACCCCTTGTTTTTCAGCACGACCGGTTCTACCTATCCTGTGCATATAGTTTTCAGGATATTCGGGAGTGTCAAAATTTATTACGTGGGATACGTTTTCTATATCAAGACCACGTGCCATTACATCTGTAGCAACCAGGATTCGGCAAAAACCATCGCCGAACTGCCTCACACTCCGCAGCCTGTAATTCTGGGTTTTATTGGAATGGATAACAGTTAACTCTTCAGCAAACTTCTCATTCAGCATTTCAAAAAGCCGGTCGGCCATTCGCTTGTAGCCAACGAAGATCAACACTTTGCTGTAGGTTTCTTTGTCCTCCAGTAAGTGCTTCAAAAAATTGACTTTAGTATGAAAATTCGGAATTTTATATCCTCTCTGTTCGATATTTTCCAGCGGGGTCCCGCTCATTGCCACAGAGATCTTCTCCGGGGCTTTGAAATTGGCGTCGATAAGCTCTTCCACAGCCTCAGTCATAGTTGCTGAGAACATGATACTCTGCCTGTTATCCGGAAGTAATTCCAGGATATTGTTGATCTGAAACCTGAAACCCAAATCCAGCATAACATCCACTTCATCAATCACAAGTTTCTGAATGGATTTAAGCTGAATGGCTCTTCTCAAAACCAGATCGTATAATCTACCCGGGGTTGCCACCACAATATCCTGACCCTGCAGCATATCCTGGTGCTGAGTGTTTATATTCACACCACCATAAACCGCGACGATGCGCACATTCATATAAGCCGTAAGCTTCTCGATCTCCTCTGCCACCTGCACCGCCAGTTCCCGGGTTGGTACCAGCACCAGCACCCGAGGATTTTTCTGTTCAGAAAACTTATGCATCCTTAAAATAGGGAGCATATATGCAAAGGTCTTACCCGTACCAGTCTGCGCAATCCCCACCACATCTTTTCCGGACATAATAGAAGAAAACGCCTTTTCCTGGATAGGAGTAGGGGTTTGGAATTTTAGATCTTCCAACGCGTTATATAAAGGGGTATTTAAATTGAGGTCCTGAAAAGTCACTGTGTATGGTTTGATTAATTTGCAAAGGTAATGATTAGTATTGAGTAGTTAGAATTGAGAATTGAGATGGTTGTCTGTTGTCTGTTGTGAGTTGTCAGTTGAAAAAAGTGGAGAGTGGAAAGTGGAGAGAGGATAGTCTGGGCGCGGCCCCCCCAGCCCCCAGAGGGGGAGCAAAAAGAAATATAGAATGCTGGGTATTAGAATAAAGTATTAAAACATCCAGGCATGGGATTTCGGGTAAAAATTCGATTAAAGAGAGCTCCTTCCCTTTTTTCAAGGGAAGGTGGATTGATTGGCTAGAAAGATGGTCTATATTAAATAGATTATCTGCCAATCAAGACGGAAGGGTTCAGAGCGGGGTAAGAGTTAAAAAGTGTGTAATGAACAGCTGCGGGACCTCCGATCTCGATATCAAGCTTAGGAGGAATCGTCTTTTCTCT
>DATHWA010000013.1:0-5130 GCA_035461025.1 Gillisia sp.
TTGATATGTCCTTTGACTATATATAGAAAGGGTTAAGGGAAAATTCACATATTTTAATCGGACAACAATGATTTGGATTTTGGAATTTGGAATTTGGTGCTTGGAATTTGGTGTTTGGTGCTTGGAATTTGGTGCTTGGTGCTTGGAATTTGGTGCATGATGCTTGGAATTTGGTGCTTGTAAGTGGAAATTAAGTTCGAATTTTGGGTAATCCTCCACCCAGGTCCATACTCTAGCTTCTACACTCCAGACTCTACTTTCCAGACTCCATTTCTATTTCAAAATAACAAACATCTGCATTCTCATAATGGGCAGGCAAGCCTTTTGAATTTTTCAGCTTTTTGATTCCGAGAAAATTGAAGCCGGCGTTGCAGTAATGAGAAATTAATTTTTTGTTATCGCCGCAGGTATCCAGTCTTATAAATTCTTTATTATGTAGCCGGGCATACACTTTTCCCCAGTTAACGATTTTGGAGACGAAATTATGCCCTCTAAATTGAGGGTTGGTGGCAATACGATGAATATAAATGGCCGGATCCCTGTTTTTTTCTTCCCATATCTCAGGATCGCTAAAGGTGACCGCCCATATACAAGCTATGTTGCCATCCATTACGATCTTAAATTGCCTCTTTTCATCCAGCTCTTTAACAACAAGGTCCGGGCTAAATTGCGGCCACTGATTTTCAGGGAACTTTTCTTTTTGAAATTGAGTAGCCTCTTTATATAATCTAAAGATTTTCGCCAGATCACTACGGCTGCTATTTTCTATTTTCATTCAGTTCGTTTTCAATTCCTTTCTACCAACAGGTGTACTGCAAGTTAATGCCTATCCATAAAGAAAACAAAATTAGAAAATATTGGGCTTGCACACTTGAAGCAAAAGCTTTCTTTGGACCTGCCAGGCAAGAATGATAAGAGTTTTACTATTCTCTCACTTACTTACAATCGTGTCTTACAACAACTTCAGCAAAACTGCTCAACTTGACCCTTATCATATTTTAAGCTTGTTGCGTATGGTAATTTTGTATTGCTAATGGGCGTAAGACATAATGAAAAGAATTTCAGAAAAGGGAAAATAACCGCCGCGTTGGAGCTTGATTTCGGGCGGCTCCATTAGAATCATAACCGTATGAGCAATCATCAGCAATATTTATCCCTGTTTTTTCTGGTTTTATTACCGGTGCTTACCTCTTTCAATGCATTTACACAGGAGATTTTGAAATTTCAGCTTAGTGAAGAAAAAGATCAACATATCCAAATAAGCGGCAGTGCACAGCTTTGGCTGCGGTATACAGATATGAACCCGGGATCATTGGTAAATAATGAAGAGCGAACAGAGCTGATCGATCTTTCTGTACGAAGATTCAGATTAAATTTTGCCGGAAAACTTTCAGAAAAACTGAGATTTAATGTGCTGCTGGGAAATAACAATGTTAACTATTATACTTATCAGGATTTTGAGATAAAAGTTATGGAAGCCTCTGTAGATTATCAGGTAAACCAATATTTAGGCGTAGGAATAGGAAAGCAGGGATGGACAGGCCTCTCAAGGTATACAGCACCCTCTACGACAGAAAGCCTGGCACATGATATAAGCTTTACTGCAATTCCGCTGATAGTTGCTTATGACGATATTCTAAGAAGGTGGGGAATTTATGCACGTGGTATTGTTCAAAATTTTGATTACCGTATTTCCTTATCCAGACCTTTTGTTCCTTCGGGAAGAGGGAGATTACCTTTACAGGATAGGGCTACTTTTTCTAACAAGCAACCGGCTTACCAATTATCTTCCTATGTGAAATATCAATTCTTTGAACACGAACCTCAGCTCTTCGCCTGGTCTCCGGGAACCTATATGGGTAAAAGAATGGTTTTGAACTTTGGTGCGGGGTTCCTTCATCAACCAAATACAACCTGGTGGTTAAACGGGGAAGAACTTCTCTACAGTGATTTTACCTCCTTTGCACTAGATCTTTTTTATGAGCAGCCCTTGTCAAAAAATCGGGCGTTAACTTTCTATGCCTCCTACCATCACCACGACCTTGGTGAAAATTTTGTACGAAATATTGGAATAAACAATCCCGCTTCATCCGGGTATTCAAACGACTATATAAATGGTCCCGGGAGTAGTACTCCAATAGTGGGAACGGGGGATATTGGGTATTTGCAGGCAGGTTATCTTTTACCAGTAGACAGAAATAACCGGAAGCAAATACAGCCCTTTGCTTCCTTATCCTACGGCCTGTTGCAACTGCTGGATGCGCCTGCCATTAATTATAATACAGGGTTTAATTATTACTTCTACAGGCAAACTTCAAAAATTTCTTTGGCCTATGAAAGCAGGCCCCTTTTTAAAGAGGTAGCAGACAGAAATTATATTGAGGACAGGAAAGGTATGTTTATACTTCAATATCAGTTGAAATTTTAAGCCGGTCCAAACAATCTTTTTTTAAACCTTCAGCATTCCCCGAAAACCACGAGCTGCATAGTAAGATTGTGCTCCATTATGATAAAGAAAGACGTGGTCGTAGCGGCGATCGCAAAACAAGGCTCCACCAAGTTTTCGTATTTCTGAAGGAGTTTTTATCCAACTTGATGTTTTGATATCAAATTCTTCAAGTTCCTGCAGTCTCCGGTATTGTTCCTCGGTAAGAAGCTCAATACCCATCCCGGTTGCCATATCCACAGCATTGTTTTGAGGTTTATGTTCTTTTCTTGATTCCAGCCCTTCACGATCGTAGCATACGCTCCTGCGGCCTTTAGGGCTTTCTGCTGCGCAATCATAAAAAATAAATTCTCCGCTGTTTATATCCAGTCCCACGACATCCGGTTCTCCCCCGGTGTTTTCCATCTCATAAAGTGACCATAGTTTTTTTGCTGAAGAATCAAGTTTCAGCTTCTCCTCTACTCCTGCCCATTTCACTTCTTTATGCCGATGTATATTCTTTTCAAACCGTGTTTTTAGGATTGTAAGTAGTTCCTGCTGTTGTTCCGGTTTTAAAACTTTCTTGTTATCCATTTGCAGAGGTTTAGTTTGTTTTCCCGGGGAGGGTCTCCAATTTTTTCCGGCCTATTTATTTTGTCTGCTCACCATTTCATTGATCCATATAGGCGCGAAGGGAGAGGTACAACCTTTTGAAACCGGAAAATCCTTATAGATCCCCAGTTGTTCTCCAATTTTTACGGCCCGGTCCCTATGTTTTGGAGAATTGATCCCAATTTGTGCCAGGGCTGTATTCATTGTCCACTGTACTTCCGGGGCCGCCGAAGGCATTTCAGTTTCAATCCTATTGAGGAGTTTGTCGATATCCAAATCTTCCGGATCCCTTGCAACTTTTCCTGCTGTTAAGCTCCAACCGGATCTTGCAGCCCAGACGTTTTCAGAATCCAACCATTTTTCTCTCAGGAAATCTTTTTCAGGATGATCCTTCAGTACATACGCATTAAACCAGTCTGCTACCTGAGGTACGTCGAGAGATCTTACCATGGCATCCAGGTCTGCAGCCTTGAGATCGTTAGGCTTCATAACCAGAATCGCCACCAGTCTGGCTTCCAGGTTCCCGGTTTCCCATAACTCTAATGCCAAAGTATGATCCGTTTTTATTTTCTTTGCCACTTTGCGTAAATCCCCCAGCTTCACTCCAAACTGGTTCTCCCCCGCTCCGTTTTTCTCATTACGGGCAAAGACTTTCTCATCGCCAAGCGACTTTAATTGATCAAATACTTCTTTTTGAGTCATTCCTTTTATTATAAACTAAATTTTCCAATAATAAAATTACTAATAATATAGCCTTCGGAAAAAGGTAGATGAATACAATTATTGAGGGATTAATTTGAAAAATGGACGCAACTTAGGGAGAAGATATCTTCAGCTAAATTTTGAAAAAGTTATTGAACCCCCTTCACATTCATCTCTAAAGTAAAAACCGAATTCATTGCTGTAATGAACAAAGTTTTCCTGTCCTTCCCTGCAAAAGTCACATTTGCGGTCCAGTCCCTATCTACCGCTATATGCTCTATTTGCTCACCATTGGAATTAAAAACGGTCACCCCCTCGCCGGTTAAGTAAATATTGCCCTGCTCATCTATCGTCATCCCATCTGACCCCAACTTTGTAAACAGGGTCTTATTCGTGAGATTGCCGTCCTCATTAATGGTGTATGACCAGGTTTTTCCTGCACCAATATCGGCAACATACAAAGTTTTACCATCCGGAGTTCCAATGATCCCATTGGGTTTCTCAAGATCATTAGCCACTATTTTCAATTCGGTAGCACCGGGAGCCAGATAATAAACCTGCTCTTTCTGAATTTCTTTTTCGGTTCGTATCCAATATGGTCTCTGGTAATAAGGATCTGTTATATAAATTCCGCCGTTTGGATCTATCCAGAGGTCATTAGGGCCATTTAGTCTTTTTCCGTTGTAATCTGCTACAAGGACCTGTACATTCTTCTCCCCATCAATTTTCCATAATTCAGATTTCTCATCGGCACAGGCCAGAATATTGCCTTCATCATCAATATAAAGTCCATTAGCCCGTCCGGCATCCTCCATATAAACGCTTACGGAATTATCCTTTGCATTCCATAACAGGATCTTGTTGTTAGGTTGATCTGTAAAAAAAACATTCCCGGTTTCATCCACAGCAGGACCTTCAGTAAATTCAAAATCATCGCTCACCAGGTTGAGTTTGGCATCTTTGGCTATGATACTGTGGTCCTGTGCTTTTAAAGAAAAACTAAAAAGTAACCCGGCACTTAATGCAAAAAGTATAGTCCTATGATAATTCACGGCAGGAAGGTTTTAGGTTGTTATATATAAATTTAATCAAACCTGTTGAGTTAGAGAAAGGAAATGGGGAAGAAAAGCCCCCCTAACTCCCAAAGGGGGAACTTGAATCAAGAGCCAAGAGACAGGATGAGTTAAGAGTTAGGCGTTAGGAGTTAGGAGTTAGGAGTTAGGACGCGAGGTGAGGGATGCGGAACCTAAAAACCATTAGAACCTGAAACAAGTTACCATTGACGTATTTTATTAGAGTTTAATCTTCCCGGTAATCTGGAAGAAATGGTTTCAAGTTTATCCCAGTTGCATAAGACGTTTGTTCTTTTTTGCCGCAATCCTCTCCCGTTG
>DATHWA010000014.1:0-5735 GCA_035461025.1 Gillisia sp.
CAATATCTGCATCCTGCTCAATAGCCCCAGATTCTCTAAGGTCACTTAAAAGTGGTCTCTTACTTCCTCCACGGGTCTCCACTGCACGGGACAACTGGGAAAGTGCAATCACAGGTATGTTCAATTCCTTTGCGAGAGCTTTTAAGTTTCGGGAAATAGTAGATATCTCCTGTTCCCGGTTTCCTCCTCCTTTAACAGCACTACCAGCAGTCATTAATTGCAAATAATCTACCATGATCATTCTAATACCATGTTGGGAAGCCAATCGTCTGCATTTGGCCCTAAGATCAAAAATTGATAAAGAAGGCGTATCATCAATGAACAGGGGTGCCTTTTCCAGGTCTTTTACTTTTACGTTTAATTGTTCCCACTCATGGGTTTCCAGACTACCGGTCCTCAACTTTTCTGAAGACAATCCGGTCTCAGATGAAATAAGCCTGGTAATAAGCTGTACGGCACTCATTTCCAGGGAGAAAAACGCTACCGGAATGTTACTGCTCACAGCTATATTTCGAGCCATGGAGAGCGTAAGTGCTGTCTTACCCATACCTGGACGGGCTGCAATAATGATAAGGTCACTGGGCTGCCACCCCGAAGTGAGTTTATCCAGCTTATCAAAGCCGGAGGGAACCCCGCTTAAACCTTCTTTGTTGGAAATTTCCTGAATTCTGTTCTTTGCCTGTATAACAAGACTGTGAGCAGTCTCTGTGGACCGCTTTATATTTCCCTGGGTGACTTCATATAATTTTGATTCTGCCGAATCAAGTAAATCGAAAACATCTGTGGATTCATCGTAAGAATCTTCAATGATCTCGTTGGAGATCTTAATAAGACTTCGCTGAATATACTTCTGCAGAATTATACGTGCATGAAATTCAATATGAGCAGAGGAAGACACCTTTTGGGTGAGTTGAATTAGATAATACTCCCCCCCAATCTTATCAAGACGACCATCTTTTCTAAGTTGATTAGAAACGGTTAATAAGTCAATCGCCTCAGTGTTTTCAAACAGCTTATAAATCGCTTCAAAGATAAACTGATGAGCAATTTTATAGAAGACATCGGGGTGAAGGATATCAATGATCTCATCTACCCCTTTTTTATCAATCATCATTGCCCCAAGGACAACCTCCTCTAAATCAACTGCTTGTGGAGGTATTTTTCCTTTTTCCAAGGTAACAACGTTACCGGAACCGTATTTTACGCTTTGGGGGGCGGTTAGTTTTTCCATACTACGAATGTAAAAAAAATGTTAAGACTATCTTAAGGAATTACCGTCAACTTAATTAACCGGTAATGAACAATTGCCTGTTGACAAGTCATATTTTTTGTTAACAAGGCCAAAAAAATCCGAAGTAATTGCCTCGGATTTTTTGAAAGGGTGATGCCTAACGATTTAAGTTTTAAATACTCCCATATTGGAATATTTGTCCATTCTTTGTTTTACCAAATCTTTTGGTGATAAGTTTTTGACTTCGTCTAAGGCTGATAGTATGGATAATTTTACTGTTTCAAAAGTTTCTTCCCTATTGCTATGCGCACCACCCAACGGTTCTTTCACAATCTCATCAATGAGTTTTTGCTTTTTCATATCCTTAGCAGTAAGTTTAAGCGCCTCTGCCGCTACTTCCTTATACTCCCAGCTTCTCCATAAAATGGAAGAACAGGATTCTGGAGAAATAACACTGTACCAGGTATTTTCCAGCATAAGTACTCTGTCTCCCACTCCAATTCCCAATGCTCCTCCACTGGCTCCCTCTCCAATGATCACTACAATAATTGGTACCTTAAGCCGGGTCATTTCAAGAATGTTACGGGCAATTGCTTCCCCCTGTCCTCTTTCTTCAGCTTCAAGACCGGGGTATGCTCCCGGGGTATCAATAAAAGTAACAACAGGAATACCAAATTTTTCAGCAGATTTCATAAGCCTTAATGCCTTACGATAACCTTCCGGGTTGGCCATTCCAAAGTTCCTGTACTGTCTGGTCTTGGTATTATATCCTTTTTGCTGACCGATGAGCATAAAACTCTCGTCACCAATTTTTCCCAGACCACCAATCATTGCCTTATCATCCTTTACATTTCTGTCGCCGTGAAGTTCAAGAAATGTATTCCCACAAATTGCATTAAAATAATCCAGAGTATATGGCCTGTTGGGGTGACGCGATAACTGCACGCGTTGCCAGGCCGTAAGATTTTTATAGATCTCCTTCTTTGTCTCTGCAAGCTTTTTCTCTATTTGCCGGCAGGTCGCAGTGACATCTACATTACTTTCAGAACCTATATTACAGGCTTTTTGATACTGTTCTTCTAATTCCTTAATGGGTAATTCAAAGTCCAAATATTCCATATGAGGTTATGGGTGTTTTATTAGTTTACAAATATAACAAACTTTAAAAGGAAGACTTCTTATGATATCTTATAAATTTTTCTTTTTGTTTTAAGGTAGCCGTTAAGCACCACCGTTGCAAGGATTATGGCAGCTCCATAGTAAAACTGAGGATGCATTTGTTCTTTGTTTCCGAAGACAAGAAATGCGAGAATAATCCCATACACCGGTTCAAGATTTATGGTGAGCATAATGGTATAAGGGCTCAAATGTTTCATCACCGCTACCGATGCAATAAAGGCGTAAGCGGTACAAACTGAAGCAAGGAGAAAAATATAGAACCAGTCATTTTCAGAAAGACTAAAAAAATCCACATTAAAACCACTTTCTCCAGATGTTGAAATGGTTATGTAGAACAGGTAGAGACTTATAGCCACCACCCCTGTAAGCAATTCATAGAACGAAATAACCGAAGGGGCCGCGTGTTTTATCAGTTTGCCATTCATTAAGGTGAATACGGCAGAGAGAAAAGCAGAGATGAGTCCCAGGATGATCCCCAGATAATAATCTGTTTCTACCCGAAAAATGATATACAACCCCAACATCACCACGAGACCAAAAATCACTTCATAACCAACCAGTTTCCGTTTATAAAAAATTGGTTCCAGGATCGAGGTAAAAAATGCTCCGGTTGAAAGGAGAGCCAGGGTTATAGAAACATTAGAGACTTTGATGGCCCCAAAGAAAGTAAGCCAGTGGAGGGCAATTACCACCCCCGCCACTATTAAAAGCAACAACTTACTGCGGTCTACTTTTAAATTTTTCTTTTTCCACAGTATCCAGAGATAAATGAACCCGGTAGCAAGAAGCATCCTGTACCACACAAGAGGCACTGCGTCCAAAGTTATAAGAGCTCCCAGCACCGCAGTGAACCCCCATATAAAAACAATCACATGGAAATGCAGATAACTTTTAAGTTTATCGCTTAGCATTATACAGAAGATATATCGCCAATATACCAAACACGAAGTTAGGAAACCACACTGCTATCAAAGGTGAGAAGGTAGACTGCTCTGCAATGGTCCCAAAAACCTTATCAAAGAAAATAAAAATAAATGCCAGGGTTATGCCCAGGGCTAGGTTCACTCCCATCCCTCCCCGGCGTTTCATCGAGGATACGGCTACCGCAATGACGGTAAGAATAAATGCTGATACAGGGAGGCTCCAACGTTTATAAGCCACCACCAGGTACCTGTTCATATTTCCTGAACCTCTTCTACTTTCCTGCTCGATGAACTTATTAAGTTCAAAATAGTTAAGCGTTTCTGCTATATAAGAAACCGGAGTGAGTTCGTCAAATTCAAATGGCAGGATGGTATCCAGGGTCCTTTGATGAAAGATCTCATCCCCTTCCTTCCCTATAATTCGTTTATTTACGTTTACGAGTTTGTAAGTATTGGAAGTATCCTGGTATTGTAGTCTGGATGCGCTAATCTTAAACTTAAGCTCATTCCCCTCAAAATGTTCTATTGTAAAATTCCTTGCAGACTGGTCTACCGGCTGGAAGTTACTGGCATAAATATATTCCTTATCATTTATTTGCCTGTAAACATCATTGGTTTCCTGAACCTCTGCCCCCCTTTTAAGGTATTTAAATTTAAATTCATTAAAGCCCTTACTGGCTTGTGGTGCCAGGTACATACTCAGGACCAGGGCACCCAGGGTAACGATTGCTGCACCTATTAAGTATGGTCTTAAAAACCGCCAGAAGGAAACACCACTACTTAAAAAGGCAATGATCTCTGTGTTATTTGCAAGTTTGGAGGTAAACCAAATTACGCTCAAAAATAGAAAAAGTGGAAAAAGCAGGTTGATGAAATAAATTGTGAAGTTGATATAGTAGATCACCACCTCAATTAAAGGCACCTCATTTTCGAGTATCTTTCCAATCTTCTCTGCCAGGTTAATGGTAATACCAATAGGTATAAACAGAAATAACATTAGGAAGAAAGTACCCAGGTATCGCTTTAATATGTACCAGTCAAGAATCTTCAATTTTTATAGGCGCTTATCCATTTGTTTTACCATCATATTTTTCCAGGTTGTAAAATCACCGGCTAAGATATGTTTTCTGGCTTCACGAACCAACCAAAGGTAAAAACCAAGGTTATGTATGGTAGCAATTTGCTTGCCAAGCATTTCGTTTACAGAGAACAAATGCTTTAGATATGCTTTTGAGTATTCCTTATCTACCCAGGTCATGTCCATATCATCAATAGGAGAGAAATCATCTTCCCACTTTTTGTTCTTAATATTTATGGTTCCATGGGCAGTAAATAACATTCCGTTCCTGGCATTCCTGGTAGGCATCACACAATCAAACATATCAATTCCCAAAGCGATATTTTCAAGGATATTAATTGGTGTTCCCACTCCCATAAGATAGCGCGGTTTATCTTCCGGAAGAATAGCAGTCACTACCTCTGTCATCGCATACATCTCATCTGCAGGTTCTCCTACTGAAAGGCCTCCAATGGCATTACCCTCTGCTCCTACAGAAGCAATATATTCAGCTGACTGTTGTCTTAAGTCTTTATAGGTGCTACCCTGAACAATTGGAAAAAAAGCCTGCGTATAGTCATACTCAAAAGGGGTCTTTTCAAGATGCGTGATACACCTGTCCAGCCATCGATGCGTCATATGCATGGATCGTTTAGCGTATCTATAGTCACAGGGATAAGGTGTACATTCATCAAATGCCATGATAATATCTGCTCCTATAGTACGCTGGATCTCCATTACATTTTCCGGCGTAAAAGTGTGATAAGAGCCATCAATGTGAGATTTAAACTTAACACCTTCTTCTTTAATCTTCCTTCTTTCAGATAAGGAATATACCTGATAACCACCACTATCTGTTAGAATATTACGATCCCAGTTTATAAACTTGTGAAGACCTCCTGCTTTCCGAAGAATTTCAGTTTGTGGTCGTAAATAAAGGTGATAGGTATTCCCCAGGATAATATCCGGGTTTATTTCTTCTTTAAGTTCTCTTTGGTGTACCCCTTTTACAGATCCCACTGTTCCCACAGGCATGAAAATTGGAGTTTCAATAGTTCCGTGATCTGTGGTTAATTTTCCTGCTCTTGCTTTGCTTCCAGGATCTGTAGATAATAAATCAAACTTCATAGTATTATTTAAGTGCGGCAAAGATACTCAACTCTACTTCAAAAAAGGGGGCACTGTTTTTAAAAATTGTTAGCTAAAAACCTCAATTGGTTGATAACTGGTCAATTCTGACTTTGACGTAAGTTTTTAAAAACTTATTTTTGCCACATTCAAAAAAATAACAACACAACAATGCCAGACATTCAACAATTAGAAGATTTTGTAAGCCAGGTTCGCC
>DATHWA010000015.1:0-5565 GCA_035461025.1 Gillisia sp.
GGAGTAGTCTGCAGGCAGTTATAGGAACTAGTGCCCAGGAAAATCAGTTCAAATTTATGAGCGGCTCTATCCAAAACTTCACGAGTGAATCTACACAACAACTTAATAACGGGATCGAGCAACCAACTATTAATGGAACCGGTTCTGAGTGGGCGATCTTCTCATACTTTGGGAGGATAATGTATGATTATGTCAATAAGTACTACCTAACCGCCACTGTTCGTAGGGACGGTTCTTCCCGTTTTGGTGAAGGAAATAAATACGGAACTTTCCCGTCAGCCTCTGCTGCCTGGAGAATATCACAAGAGGAATTTATGGCGAACTCCTCCGTATTTGATGATCTTAAAGTAAGAGTAGGATACGGTATTACAGGGAACCAGGAAATTGGAAATTATGCCTTTGCTTCTGCTTACAACACGAACAGGTATAATTTTAACGGCAATTTCGTGAGTGCCGCGGTCCCTACCGTATTACCTAATGCCAATGTGCAGTGGGAATCACAAGTTCAGTACAACATTGGACTTGATGCAAGCCTGTTTAACAGGTCTGTAGATGTTACCCTTGACTTATACCGTAAAGATACAGAAGATATGTTGGTACCGCAGGCAGTACCTGTAACATCGGGTTATTCAGATATTTTCGTGCCTTACATAAATGCCGGAAATATCAGGAACCAGGGGATAGAAACTGTAGTTACCACATATAATGTTAACCGCGAAAACTTTCGCTGGACAACAGATTTCGTATTTACCTATAACGAGAATGATGTTATCAATATTAACAGTGACACCCCTCTTACTACCGGGGGAATAGGGCTTAATTATAACTTGTCACGAATCCAGCCTGGATATCCGGTAAATGTTTTCTACGGGTTTGTTCAGGACGGGGTTTTTCAAAGTCAGGAGGAAGTAAACAACTGGGCAGTACAGTCTCCGGGACAAAATCCTGCTACGAGTACGGCTCCGGGAGATATCAGGTACAGGGATCTTAATAACGATGGAGTTATAAATGATGAAGACCGGACTTTTATTGGGAATCCTAATCCAAAATTTACTTACTCTTTAAACAACACCATTAAGTTTGGGAATTTTGATCTCAGCGTTTTCCTACAGGGAGTTTATGGAAATGATATCTTCAATGCGAACAGGTTGTTTACAGAGAATATGTCTATTACTACAAACCAGGCCGCCACTGTTCTTGACAGGTGGACCGGACCCGGAACCAGTACTACTACCCCAAGAGCAATTTTTGGTGATCCTAACAATAATACCAGACCTTCAACAAGGTATATTGAAGATGGTTCCTACCTTAGAATAAGGAATGTAAACCTGGGTTATACCCTACCGGTAGAAAGCTTTGGCGATAATCTTTTCCGTACAGCCAGAATTTATGTATCAGGACAAAACCTGTACACCTTCACCAACTATTCCGGTTTTGATCCTGAAGTAGGGCCAAACGGAATCGACAATAATATTTATCCAATCACACGGAATGTCACAGTAGGAATTAATGTTGGATTTTAATCAAGAAAGAGATGAGACAATATAAAACATATTTAATGTTGCTAGTGGTTTTAATAATGACCAGTTGCAGCGATGACTTTTTGGACCGGCAACCGCTGGATACCATCAATACAGAGAATTACCCCGCAAATGGTGAGGAACTTGTCACCCTGGTAAATGGAGCCTATCAGCCTTTACAATGGCCAAAGCTTTATAATATGAGGATGTGGACCACAGATATTATGGCCGGAAACAGTATTGTAGGTGCCGGGGGAGGAGCTGATGGTATCGAAACTCAGGACATGGCAAACTTTGTGACCAATACAGACAATGCAGGTGTGCTGGATCTTTGGAGAGGGCCGTGGCCCGGGATCCTTATGTCCAATATTGTACTGGAAACTGCACCAACCCTGGATATGGACGAATCTTTACGAGATCGTTCCATGGGAGAGGCGCACTTTCTTAGAGCTCACTATTACTTTATTTTAGCCCGATTTTTTGGGGTTGTACCACTTATAACGGTTCCTCAAGGTTCAGATGCAAACCTTTTACCATCCCGTGATCCTGTTGAAGAGGTATACGCACAGATCATTAATGATCTCACCGCAGCGGCCGAGTTGCTTCCTCCAAAATCTACCTACGGTCCGGATGATCTTGGTAGAGTGCCAAAAGGTGCAGCCTACGGTATGTTAGCCAAAGTTCATTTAACGCTTGGGAATTATCAGGAGGTTATTGCCAATACTACAGAAGTGGAGAACCTTGGATATGCACTTAATGGAAATTATGGAGATAATTTTAACCCCAATACAGAAAATTCTATAGAATCCTTATTTGAAGTTCAGTATGCCTCTAATGCAGGATATGATTTTTGGAGTAATGAAAATCAAGCTTCCTGGACCAGTACTTATATGGGTCCACGGGGCGCGAACTTTGTAGCCGGTGGCTGGGGATGGAACCAGCCAACCCAGGAATTTATTTCTGAATACGAAGAAGGAGATAACAGAAAGGACGTAACTGTACTTTATGAAGGAGGACCTTTATTTGATGGGAAGGAATATGACAGTGACTATTCTACGACGGGTTATAACACGCGCAAATTCCTGATGCCGTTAAGTATGGTTTCTTCTTATGATAATAGTCCGCTTAACTTTCCAATCCTTAGGTATGCAGATGTCCTGTTAATGAAAGCTGAAGCTCTAAACGAACTTGGACAAACCGGGCAGGCAGAAGTTTATATTAATATGGTAAGGAACAGAGCAGGCCTGGATGATATCCAATCTGGCCTGAGCCAGATCGCATTCAAAGAGGCAGTTTTACGGGAGCGCAGACTTGAACTGGCGTTTGAAGGCCAAAGGTGGTTCGATCTTATACGTGTGGATAATGGTCAATATGGGCTGGAGTTTCTCCGTACTATTGGTAGAAATAATGCCGCACAGAAGCACCTGTTGCTTCCAATCCCGCAAATAGAACTGGATAGAAACCCAAATCTCACCCAGAATCTGGGTTACTAATTTTAAATTAATACTTATGAGCCTTATAAATAATTTTAAGCGAAACATAGCACTGGTCCTTGTTTTTACAGCAGGGTTAATAAGTGTTTCCTGTGATAGCGATGAACTGGATGATCCCACGCTTCAAAACGTTGATGATGAGCTTACTTTAATAGTTTCAGATAACAACCCGGAGCTTGAAGAGCGTTTTATTGGAAATGAACTCGGTTTTACCTGGTCCACCGGGACTAACCGGGGTACAGGAGCTGCCATAAGCTACACTTTGGAACTGGACCTGGCAGGGAGTGATTTTTCATCCCCAATAACAACACTTGTAGAAAATCAAAAGAATACCTTCTCCAACCTTATCGATTTCGGAACATTAAATAATAGGATTCTGGAAAGCGGACTTGAAGCGGGGGAAACATATGAACTTCAGGCAAGGCTAACCGCGAAGGTTGCAAATCCTTCAGTAGAAACCCAAACTGCATCCACCACTTTTAGTGTAACTACCTATCGTCCGGTTGCCAGCCGGTTGTTCATTGTAGGTGATGCTACTCCTAACGGGTGGGATATAACTAATGCAATAGAATTGAGTTCTTCCACTTCACAGCGAAGAGTATTTATGTATGAGGGAAAATTGTCTCCCGGGAACTTCAAGTTTGCGGTAAATAGAGATGAATCCCTGACCCAGGACTTTTATACCAGAAATAGGGATGATGCCACTGCTATTGTTTACAATGAAGGCGGCAGTGGAGATGACCTGCAGTGGACCATAGACGAAGAAGGAGATTACATAATCTCAGTTGATTTAATTAATAAGACCGTCAATATTAGCCAAATGGAAGGCCCACCATTTTCTGCACTTTATATAGTGGGAGATGCAACAGAAAGTGGATGGGATGTAGAAAGTCCTGTGGCCTTTACACAAAATGAAGAAGATCCTTTCGTTTTTATTTATGAAGGAAATCTCACTCCGGGGGAGATGAAGATCTTTGCAGGACCTATGGGGGACTGGTGTGGTGAATGGTACAGGCCGGTTTCTTCTGGACAGCCAATCACCAACCCACAGGCTGAACAAAATTCGGGCTGCGATGTAGATAATAACTGGAGTGTGGATGAAGAAACAGAAGGCAGGTACAGGGTAAGAGTGAATACCAGAAGTCACACCGTCACTATTCAGAAGGTGAACCTATATATAGTAGGGGATGCCAGCCCTAGCGGATGGGACATTGCTACACCTGAAGCCTTTGTATACGAAAATGGAGAATTTGTTTTCACCGGGGAATTAACAGCAGGAAATTTTAAAATTTCCAAATTCACTGGAGACTGGTGTGATGGAGAATGGATTAATGCTGCCAACGCCAATCAATCTCTATCTGAAACAGATTTTATCTATACCTGGGCCTGCGATGGGCCGGATAATCAATGGGTGTTATCTGGTGATGATGCCGGCAGGTACGAGATAAGAATCAACCTGGATACTGAAACTATGACAATCACTTCGCTTTAATAAAAGAGTTTATAAAAAGAAACATCTTCTCCTTTATGGAAAAGAGGTTTAAAAGATAAAAAGATGAAAAAAAATAGATTATTAATTATTAGTCAGCTTTTAGTACTGGTCTTTTTTAGTGCCTGTACCAATGACGACGAGGCATTGCTTACCGCTCCGGAACAAGGGGTAGATCAATCCTACAGGGAAGTTCTTAGTTTAACAAAGGACAAGGCAAAATACAATCCTGGAGAAGAGGTGAACTTTACAGTGAATGGTTCCCATCCAAACACGGTGGTACGTTATAAGTCATTGGGACAGGTGATAGGAGAAGAAAGCCTTGGTGCTACTTCCTGGAGCTGGACACCTCCGGCAGATGACTTTAGAGGTTATATGGTGGAACTTGTGAAAACTACAGAGGGGGAAGAAACCGTATTGGGGACCGTTGCAGTAGACGTTTCTTCAAACTGGACCCGTTTCCCACGCTACGGATTTCTCTCTGAATTTAACAACGTTCCTGCTGCGCAGCGAAACAGGGTGCTTAACAATTTGAAAGATTTCCATATCAACGGACTTCAATATTACGACTGGCACGATAAGCACCATATTCCCCTTCCTACAGATGATATGGGGAATGCACAGGATTCCTGGACAGACCTTTTTCACCGGCCTGTTGATCTGGCAACGGTTGAAGGTTACATAGCGGCCGGTCACGAGAGAAATATGGCTTCTATGTTTTATAATCTGCTGTTCGGTGTTTGGAATGCAGATCCGGAAGACAATGTGAAGGATGAGTGGTTAATGTATAAGGACAGGTTTCATAATAATGCCGACGGGCACAGCCTGGGAGATTTTGGTGATATTCTTTTAACAGACCCTGCAAACGAGGAATGGCAGGAGTACATTTTCAATGAAACTGCGATCGTGTATGAAAACTTGAACTTTGACGGCTGGCATCTTGATCAACTTGGAGATAGAGGAAGGCTTTATGATTTTGAAGGTAATATGATCCCGATGGGCGAAGGGTTTGAAGATTTTCTGGTGAATTTAAATCAAAAATTTCCTGATAAGAAGATGGCCC
>DATHWA010000016.1:0-2018 GCA_035461025.1 Gillisia sp.
TCCATTTTAATGATCTGCCCCACAGCCTCCTGTTTTCCGAAAAGTTTTTTCGCTTCAGATATTGTGATCACTATAGAATGGGGTTCCTCAAGTGGGTTTTTAGAACATCCTTTAATAACCGGCAAGGTGAAGATGTCAAAGAAGTTGGGGTCTACATAGGCAAATTTACTGTCCCTGAAGATCCTGTCCTCTACAATAAGTATAGAAGAACCTTTCATTCGTATCCTGGTAGCATCAACAACCTCGGGAAATTCTTCTTTTAAGGTTGAAGCAACGGGTGCCATAACCACGGCTTCCCTCATCTCTTCCCCATTTATATCAGCCTTAAAAACGACTCTTACGATCTCATCGGAATTTTCATTAAACCGGTCATAACTCAGTTCATCCACAACAAACAGCAGAATGATAAGACAGGAGGCTATTCCTATTGCTAATCCGGCGATATTTATAGAAAACATCCCCTTATTCTTAAGGATGTTTCTCCACGCTATTTTGAAATAATTTCTAAACATGAGTATGTATTTTTTATTTCCCCTTTTATTCCCCCTTTGGGCCTGCCTGCCGGCAAAGGCAGGGGTTAGGGGGCTTATTCCGTTCTTAAATTCTTCACAGGATTAACCATTGCAGCTTTTATTGCCTGGAAACTCACAGTTACCAGGGCAATGATCACGGCGAGCAGTGAGGTGAAGGCAAAAACTTTCCATGTAATATCAATACGGTAAGCAAAAGTTTGCAGCCATTGATTCATGATATACCAGGCAAGTGGTGAGGCCAAAATAATGGAGATCACCACTAACTTTAGAAAATCCCTGGACATAAGGGCTATTAAATTTGTACTACTTGCACCCAGTATTTTTCTTAAGCCTATTTCTTTTATCCGCTGCTCTGCACTAAAGGTTGCGAGGCCAAATAATCCAAGGCAGGAAATAAGAATGGCTATAAGGGTAAAGTAGCTTATCATCTTCGCAAGCCTGTCTTCTGCCTGATAATTCATCTGGAAATCCTGATCCAGAAAGCTATATTCGAATGGTTCATCCGGAATGAAACCTTTCCAGGCACTTTCAATTTTATCTATATGATTTGAGATATTCCCTGCACCTAAATTTGCAATTAAATAGTTAGGGCTGGTATCAGTATTTAATATAAATCCATAGGATTCGATATCGATATGAAGATCTTTGAAATGGAAATCCTTTACTACCCCCACAATTCCGAATCTATGTTGCTGACCTTCCCAGTCAAAACCTATCCAGTTTCCAACAGCCTCTTCCGGTGATAGGAAGCCAAGGTTACGGGCGGCGGTCTCATTTAAAACCATATTGGCCCAGTTATCTGCCGGGAAATCCTTTGAAAAAGCTCTGCCGGCCAGGAGCTCAATTTTTAGGGTTTGTAAGAAGCTTTCGTCTACCTGATTGATATAAACCGTTTTTGCATCCTTCATAGTTTGCCCCTCTTTATACATCATCCAGTCCTGCGGATTCCAGATACCCGGATAGTATGCCGATCCCCCTACTGAAGTTATTTCTGAAGCGTTTTCCAGATAACTTTTTAAGTTTGAATAGTTTTGTTTCGCCTGTTCGCTACGTAAAGGAATTACAAGCTGTTGTTCTTTCTGAAATCCAAGATCTGTTGATCTTAGGAAGCTCATTTGATTAGAGATCACGACAGAGGCTATAATTAGTACTATGGAAATTACAAACTGAACCACCACAAGTCCTTTCCGTAATGAAACAGCAGCAAAGGAATTGGAGAATTTCCCTTTTAAAACTTTTACAGGTTTGAAAGATGACAGGAAGAAAGCAGGATAGCTTCCCGCTAAAAATCCGGTGAAAACCGCAAGAACCAAAAAGAGGAGATACAACTGTGCCTTTTGATTAAAAGCAAGGGTAATCTCTTTTCCGGCTAACTGTCCAAAAACCGGGAGGAATAATTGCACGAAAACCACCGCAACTACAAATGCTATCAAAGCCATAATTAAGGATTCTCCAAGGAATTGCCAGATAAGGGTTCTTTTCTCT
>DATHWA010000017.1:0-7048 GCA_035461025.1 Gillisia sp.
AGGTTAAATGAAAAACTAAAAGAATTTAAAGCTAAAAACGCATAATTTTTTTAACTTGCGAGCCTTAAAGGGGCTGTCTAAATATGGTAATATGTCCTTATTTAGACAGCCCTTTTTAATTATTGCTATATGAGTTTAGTACGCCTTAATATTAAAGGAATTTCTTATAGTCAAACACAGAATGGGGCCTACGCCCTAATTCTCAGTGAAGTGGATGGAGAACGAAAATTGCCTATTGTAATTGGTGCTTTTGAAGCGCAGTCCATTGCTATTGCCCTTGAAAAGGAAATTAAGCCACCCAGGCCATTAACCCATGATTTGTTCAAGAACTTTAGTGATAGGTTTGAGATCGTGGTGAAACAGGTTATTATTCACAAACTGGTGGATGGTGTATTTTACTCCAGCCTTATTTGTGAGCGTGATGGCATTGAGGAGATCATAGATGCCCGGACAAGCGATGCGATCGCCCTGGCATTAAGATTTGATGCGCCAATTTTTACCTACAAAAACATACTTGATAAAGCCGGGATATATCTTAAAGGCGAAAGCGGCACAATGACTACCACCCCCTCTCCTGAAGAGATAAAAGTGGACGAGATCCTTTCTGAAAAAAGTGAAAGTCCGGCCGGGAATTACAAATCGATGTCTCTTGAAGAGCTTGAATCCCTATTGTCCCAGGCAGTGAAAAATGAAGACTACGAGAAGGCTGCCAGAATACGAGATGAAATCTCAAAACGCAATAAGTAAGCATATTTTATGAAAAACTTCCGGGCAGTTCTGCTCTTTATTTTTCTGGGAATTTTTAATGTTCATTCGCAAAGTATCACAAAAGAATGGCTCTTTGAAACAACCGATACTTCCACTTCCTTACAAGATTATTTCTCTCCCAGCGACAAGCTCATACTTGATGAAGGCAGGTTTACTGTAAACACTTCTGAAGGAGAGGAGGTCTACGGTGGCGATTATCTTTATCAGAATAATTTACTGGTGTTTTTCTATGATCCTCCAAATGACACCATTAAGAAATACAGGATAACCGAGCTTACTGACACTTCCCTTATCCTTACCGATAATAATCGCACCTACACTTTTGAAGAAGCTCCCACTGCTGTGGAGGAGTTGATCCCTGCTGACAAGGCTAAAGAGATCATTCCCAGCCAGGGACTCACGGTGACTAGTGTATGGCGAGGTTTACTGGGAATGTTTTCCTTATTGTTACTCGCTTTTTTCTTTAGCAGTAAAAGAAGCGCCATAAACTGGAAGACTGTGGGAATTGGCCTGACTGCGCAACTGCTGCTGGCCATTGGAGTATTAAAAGTTACTTTTATAAAAAATATTTTTGAATTTGTGGGGAACATTTTTGTTCTCATTCTCGATTTTACCAAAGCAGGAAGCGAGTTCCTCTTAGGCGGACTAATGGAAGTAGACAGTTTTGGATTCATTTTCCTATTCCAGGTTCTACCAACAATCATCTTCTTCTCTGCCCTTACCTCTGTACTTTTCTATCTTGGGGTTGTGCAGGTAATTGTACGTGGCCTTGCCTGGGTCCTCACCAAACTTATGGGTATCTCTGGAGCAGAAAGTTTAAGTGTAGCCGGGAACATCTTTTTAGGGCAAACAGAAGCGCCGTTGCTTATCAAAGCATATTTGGAAAGGATGACCCGCAGTGAAATCCTTTTGGTAATGATTGGAGGAATGGCAACTGTGGCAGGTGGGGTTCTTGCTGCTTATATCGGTTTCCTTGGAGGAGACGACCCCATACTTAGACTTCAGTTTGCCAAACATTTACTGGCAGCATCGGTTATGGCAGCACCCGGTGCGATCGTAATTTCAAAGATCCTTTATCCTCAATTGGAAGCAGTGAATACTAACGTAGAGATCTCTTCAGAAAAAATTGGCTCCAATATTCTTGACGCAATAGCAAATGGTACTACTGAAGGTTTAAAACTTGCAGCCAATGTTGCTGCTATGCTTTTGGTTTTCATCGCCTTTATAGCAATGATCAATTATATTCTTGGATATATTGGTGGCCTCACTACAATGAATACATTTATTGCAGAAAATACTCCCTATTCTAAAGTCTCCCTGGAAGCAATCCTGGGAACTGTATTCGCGCCTCTTATGTGGCTCATTGGAGTAGCAAAGGAAGATATGATGCTTATGGGGCAACTTTTGGGAATAAAATTGGTTGCCAGCGAATTTGTAGGCTATATTCAGTTAGCAGGCCTGAAAGATCCTGCCAATTTCCTTAGTCTTAACTACGAGAAATCTGTTATTATGGCCACCTATATGCTCTGCGGTTTTGCCAATTTTGCCTCTATTGGAATTCAAATTGGCGGGATAGGCTCCCTTGCCCCGGGCAAAAGGAAGGTATTATCTGAATTCGGGATGAAAGCCCTTATAGGAGGAACTATCGCTTCCCTTCTCTCTGCGACTATTGCGGGGATGATTATTGGGTAATATTTTTTAATCTTTTGCCTTTCTATCTATTGAGCGGCTTCCATTCTAATTTACAGCTCGACTATTGTGTGCAGATAGCCCGTCACAGAAAGGACAAAACAAAGCGAATTAGCACTTGAAATATGGCAAATATATTTAACAGACTATTCCTGAATGGCTGTGATTACGCCCCTTCAGGGCTATTTTATTAGTTCGCTCTTTTATTCGATGGGCTGCACCAATCGCTAACAGATAACGCCCCTTCGGGGCTTAACCATTATATCCAATAGCCTGTTCTTGAAAGGACAAAAACAGATTAATCACGCCCAGGCTATTCTATTTGTTCGCTTTTTTTATCTTCTGGTTGCCTCATCCTCGATCTCAGTGATCTTTTGAAGTACGTTATTTTTGGCATCTTCATAAGATTTCACCACCTTGTCTTTGTCGCGCTCATCTAGGTTGGTGTTATTTGTAACTACAAAGTTTTATCCGCGGCGTAAAGGCTTGATATTAAAGGAATTAACATTCAAGTTAATAAGTATGCATAAAAATTCCGGGGTCTTGACAGGCTTCAAATTTTGTTTGCTTATTTTTAAACCATCTTAATTTCAGCATACAATTATGAAACAATATCACGACCTCCTGCGTCATGTAATGGAGAACGGCAACGATAAAGGTGACCGCACAGGAACAGGCACCAAAAGTGTGTTTGGTTATCAAATGCGGTTTGACCTTAGCGAAGGTTTCCCTATGGTCACTACTAAAAAATTACATTTAAAATCCATCATATATGAATTACTGTGGTTTTTAAACGGGGATACTAATGTAAAATACCTTCAGGAAAACGGGGTAAGGATTTGGAACGAGTGGGCAGATGAGAACGGGGATCTTGGTCCTGTTTACGGAAGGCAATGGCGTAACTGGAATAATGAAGACATTGACCAGATCAAAGAAGTCGTCGAGGCTTTAAAAAATAATCCAAATAGCAGGAGGATGATGGTTACTGCCTGGAATCCTTCAGTATTACCGGATACAAGTAAATCATTTTCAGAAAATGTGGCGAATGGAAAAGCTGCACTTCCCCCCTGCCATGCATTCTTTCAGTTTTATGTGGCCCCACCTATAAAGGAGGGCGGGAAGCCCAGACTATCGCTTCAGCTATATCAACGTAGCGCAGATATTTTCCTGGGGGTACCATTTAATATTGCTTCCTATGCCCTTTTCACTATGATGATGGCGCAGGTTTGCGATTATGATTACGGCGATTTTATTCATACATTTGGTGACGCACATATTTATAGCAATCATTATGAACAGGTGCAGCTACAGCTTAGCCGGGATCTACGGCCGTTGCCCACAATGAAAATCAATCCGGATGTTAAGGATATCTTCAGCTTTAAATTTGAAGATTTCACGCTGGAAAATTACGACCCGCACCCGCACATCAAAGCACAGGTAGCTGTCTAAAAAAACTTTTTTTATGAGAATTTTCAAAGCACTTATTGTATTCGTTTTATTCACGGGCTTTTCTTTTGCGCAGGAGAATACTACTGTAGAAGGAAATAAAGTGACCCAAAAAGAGGTCGCCCCTATATGGCCGGGATGTGAGAACAGTGAAGCCACAAAAAAATGCTTTAATACCAAAATGAACACTTTCATCAAGGAAAACTTCAGCTATTCCCAGAATGAAGATGGGGAGTGGGTTCGAGGTGAAGCCTCTGTATCCTTCAGCATTGATGAAACCGGTAAGGTGACAAATGTTGAAACCCAGGGTCCCGAGCCAATTGTAAACCGTGAGGTGGAAAGAGTTGTAAAATCCTTTCCCACATTGAAACCGGGGAAACGTGGTGAAAAACCTGTAGCCATCAACTATCAGATGTCATTTAATTTTTAAATTGTCAATGATAGAACGAAAGGAAATACTTTCCTGACTATTGATTTAATAAATGATCTAAAATCGGAGAGGAAACTTTCCGATTTTTTTTGATTCAGAAACTCTATTAGAATAAAATAATATGAGGAAACCATGTTTGCCTCACGAAGTTTTGGAGGCGATACGTGGTACTTTAACGCGCTCTTAACTCATGTTGGCGCAAGCCGTTACTAAAATATTGTAACTTTGATAGACAGTCATTTATCCACCTCTATGATCACCAAGGAAGCTTTATTGCAATTATTTATAGAAACCAGAAAGGATACAGAAAAGATCTGTTCCCCTCTGGAAACAGAAGATTATGTGGTGCAGCCGGTGGTGGATGTTTCCCCTCCAAAATGGCATTTAGGTCATACAACCTGGTTTTTTGAGGAGTTTGTTCTAAAAAAATATGCTGAAGGCTATGTACTCTTCGATGATAATGCTGCATTTGTTTTCAATAGTTATTATGAAAGTGTAGGTGAAAAAGTTGTGCGAACAGACAGGGGAAACCTAAGTCGTCCCACTGTTTCCTGGGTGTATGAATACCGCAAATATGTTACAGAAGCTGTTCTCGAATTCTTCAGCCAACGAAAACTTACCGATGAGATCATATTGGTTCTGGAAATTGGCTGCCATCACGAAAAACAACATCAGGAATTATTGCTTACAGATATTAAATACATCCTGGGAAACAATCCCCTACAGCCTTATTACAGCGGAGATTTTCTGGAGAATGAGGTAGATAACAATCCGCAGGAATGGCTAAAATTGGAGGAAGGTATTTATGAAGCCGGACATCAAGGAGATGATTTTTCTTACGATAATGAATTAGGCTTACATAAAAATTATCTTCAGTCCTTTGAAATTTCCAACAAACTGGTCACAAACAGGGAATATTTACAATTTATGGAATCCGGCGGGTATAAGGATGTGCTCCTCTGGCATGCTGAAGGCTGGGACTGGATACATAATGAGAAGATTAACGCTCCTTTTTACTGGCATAGGAAAAGCAATGAATGGCATCAATATACCCTGCAAGGGCTTAAAAAGATTGATCCCATCGCCCCCTTATCCCATATTTCCTATTATGAAGCTTTTGCCTATGCACAATGGAAAGGTTACAGGTTGCCAACAGAATTTGAATGGGAAGCTGCATCTAATCAATTCAACTGGGGCCAACGATGGGAATGGACAGAAAGTGCATATTCACCTTATCCCGGTTTCAAAACCGCTGAAGGTGCCCTGGGTGAATACAATGGAAAATTCATGGTGAATCAAAAGGTTCTAAGAGGTGGCTCTGTGGCAACGGCCAAAAACCACACAAGGCATACCTACCGCAACTTTTTCCATCCCCACCTGCGATGGCAATTCACCGGATTAAGGCTTGCCAAATAACATAATCAATATAAATGAGAACACAGCATAAGACCACCTTTACCACTTCTTTTGAAGAGGATTGCTATAATGGCTTAACAAGTTATCCAAAATACCTGTTATCCAAATATATCTATGACCAGAACGGGGATAAACTTTTCCAGGACATTATGAACCTGCCGGAATATTATCTCACCAACTGCGAGTATGATATTCTTAAAAGACATAGCGCCGGAATTGCTGAATATATGGCTGGACCGGAAGGTTTTGACCTTATAGAATTGGGTGCAGGTGACGGCAAAAAAACAAAGGTCCTGTTGCGTTATTTTGCTGAAAAAAAAGTAAACTTCAATTATCTTCCCGTTGATATAAGTGAAAGTGTTCTTGAAGAACTGGAAGCCTCCTTAAAATCTGAACTTCCCGATGTCTCTGTAAAGATCCAGCAGGGCACCTACTTCCAGACCCTGGAGAAACTTGCAAACTTCAGCTCCAGGAAAAAAGTGATTATGATGCTGGGTTCCAATATTGGAAATTTATTGCATAAAGATGCCATCAATTTCCTGAAAAATATTTCAGCAGCAATGAGCCATGAAGATATGTTGTTCATGGGATTTGATCAGAAGAAAAATCCGCAAACCATTTTGGATGCCTACAATGATCCTACGGGAGTTACGGCGGCATTCAATAAAAATCAGCTGGTAAGGATCAACAGAGAGCTGGGAGGGAATTTTGATACAGACGCCTTCCTGCACTGGGAAACCTACGATCCGGAATCCGGTACCGCAAGAAGTTTCCTGGTTAGTAAGATCGAACAAACTGTTGCTATTGAAGCTCTTGGTTTAGAAGTACATTTTGACAAGTGGGAAACCATACATACGGAGATCTCTCAAAAATATGATGATCGAACTGTAAACTGGCTTGCCAAAGAAGCCAACCTTAAACCGATTGAATTCTTTACTGATGAGAGGAATTATTATAAGAATTATATCTTTATGAAGGAATAGCAAAAATGCACCTTATGAAAGCAATTTGGAATAATACTCTTATAGCAGAAAGTGACGAAACTAAAATTGTGGAAAACAACCATTACTTTCCAATGGATTCTATAAAATGTGAATACTTCAAATCCAGCGACACTCATACCCGTTGTCCCTGGAAAGGAAAGGCACATTATTACCACCTTGAAGTAAACGGAAAAATGAATGATGATGCCGCCTGGTATTATCCTGAAACCAGTCATGCTGCAAAACCTATTGAAGGATATGTGGCTTTTTGGAAAGGGGTTGAGGTGGTGGAATAATGGTCGTTAGTCTTTAGTCG
>DATHWA010000018.1:0-3638 GCA_035461025.1 Gillisia sp.
TATGCGTTTGTACAGAATAACTGAAAGTTTCTATAATATCCTCGAGCATTTCCTTAAGATCAAAAACTTCCAGGTTAAACTCCAGTCTGCCATTTTCAATCCTTGACATATTGAGAATGTCTTCTACAAGGGTATTAAGCTTTTCTACCTGGTTAAGGGCTTTTTTCACAAATAATCCACGGGTAAGATCTGCCTCCTGTTTAGAAAGTACCTGCAAATAACCCTTAATTGTAGTTAGAGGGGTTTTTAATTCGTGGCTTGCAAGGGCGATAAATTCGTCTTTTTTATCACTCAGCGATTTAACCTGTTCAAAGAGTCTTGAATTATCCAGGGAAACTGCGGCCTGTGCAGCAATATTTAAAACCAGCTGCTCATGTTCCTCAGTAAACTTTCCTTTTTCAGGATGCCCATATAATAATCCGCCAATAACATCTCCGGTTTTAGATACTACGGGGATGGCCATATAACTTGTCACATTAAAATGTCCTTTTGGAAGTCCGGCGTGGGGTGCGTTTTTTCCGTAGGCACTGTGATTATGAATGTCATCCAGACGTACTACTTTCTTGTCTACAAATGTAGGCAGGAACATTTCTGTATGTCTTGGCATACCTAACCCTTCAGCAGCACTTTTGGGTAATCCGGAAAGGGTAAACAGCCGGAAGCCCTTCCCCTCTTCATCTACAGTATTATAGAAAAACGCGCCAAAGGCTGCACCGGTGAGGTTGGTAGTAACATCTGTAACCCTTTGGAGAATCCCTTTGAGGTCAAGGTTTTCAGTAATACTTTTTCCAACTGTATTTAGGACTTCCAAACTTCGCGTATATTTTGCAAGAATTTCCTGAGCCTGGACATGGGAAGTGATATCACGAGCTACTTTGGAAGCCCCAATCACATTGCCCCTGCCGTCTTTTATAGGAGATACAGTGATTGAAACCGTTATATTTTCTCCGGACTTCCGCTTTCTTTCGGTTACAAAATGGTCAAGTTTTTCATCTTTTCTAATCTTATCAAGGATCACCTTTTCCTCCTGTAATCTTTCTTCAGGAATAAGCATAGTAACAGGCTTTCCAACAATTTCAGCTTCAGAATAACCAAAAATTGCTTCAGCACCAGGATTCCAGCTCATTATAATCCCATCCAGGTTTTTGCTTATTATAGCATCGTCTGATGATTCTACGATGGCAGAAAGCATTGCCTGTTTTTCCTCAACCTTAAGCCTGTCTGATATATTACGGGCTACTTTAGAAGCTCCAACAACTTCGCCCAGAGCATTCTTAACCGGGGAAACTGTTACTGAAATTGGTATTTCCCTTCCATTTTTATCTATGCGAATTGTTTCAATATGATCCACCCGCCAACCATTCCTTATAGTTCTTAGGATCTCCTTCTCTTCCTGCAGGCGATCCTCAGGAATAAGGCAGGTTATGGATCTTCCCAGGATTTCAGCTTCGGTATAACCAAAGATCCTTTCAGCCCCTGCATTCCAGCTTGTAATGATTCCGTTGAGGTCTTTGCTAACAATGGCATCATCAGATGATTCAACGATGGCAGAGAGGGTTGCCTGTTTAATTTGATCGGCATCAGTTCGGCTTATGTCTACGAGTGTAAAAGCAGCTTCGTATACTTTTCCGGAGTTATCATGACGAACCTGTGGAAGGACGAGAATGTTTTTATAAGTTCCATCCGGCCTTGCTATCCTTACCTCTGTTTCTACGGGGTGCCTGCCGGATTTTATTGCTTTAGCAGCCGGAGAATCCTCAAACTCCATAGGGGTGCCATCCGGAAAAAACATTTTCCAGGCGCCACACCAGTGATCCTTCCCTTCGACAGGTTTTCTTCCCCAAAGTTGAGCCGCTGCATTATTGAAATAAGTAATAACCCCTTCGCCATTGCAAATATAAAAGGCAACAGGAGCGTTATTCAAAAGATGCTCTAAATCTGCAGTGGGAATACCCGGAGAGGGCTCCGTATTATATTCCATAATATTCTAATCTAAGGATCGCTTAATATTGATACTTTTCTGGATAGTTTAAGTAAAACTAAACGGTAAATATAAACGCTAAGATCAAGAATTTTAATTTTTACAAAAAACATTATAAACTGTTTAACATCTATGTTTTATGCAGGATTTCTTTTATTGATACCTGAGCAGTAACATTAAGATCTCTGAATCCGACTACATCACTGTTGTGCTGGGGTGGGTGCTTTAAAAATTTAAGGGTTTAGGAATCTTTAAACAGTATCTTTTCTTTTGAATCTAGTTTAAGCTTCCTTTACATCAGGAGATTTTTTACTTTAGTAAAATACTGTAATACACACTTATGGACTTACAAAAGGAAATACATAAATCTGGCGGTTTTACCAATTTGGAGCTTCTGGCGAAGCAGGTAGTGGAGGGATTTATTTCCGGGATGCATAAAAGTCCTTTTCACGGTTTTTCTGCGGAATTTGCCGAGCATAAAATTTATAATAGCGGGGAAAGCACAAAGCATATAGACTGGAAACTATTTGCAAAGACAGACAGGCTGTACACCAAACGCTATGAGGAGGAGACCAATTTGCGTTGCCATATGGTGATAGATAATTCTTCCTCTATGCATTATCCCCAGGTAAAACACCTGGAGCATCATAATTTAAACAAGATAGGTTTTGCAGTACTGGCAGCAGCTTCACTTATGGAGATCCTCAAAAAGCAAAGAGACGCTGTAGGCTTAAGCGTTTATAGCGATAATTATGAATTCTATGCTCCGGAAAAAGGGAGTGAGCGACATCACCAAATGTTATTAGGGGAACTTAACAGGATCGCAGCCGGTCCTGTGGGTACCACCACTACAGATAGTTTTACTTATCTGCATCAAATTGCTGAAAAATTGAAACGCAGGTCCCTCGTTTTTCTTTTCACTGATATGTTCCAGGCAGATAAGGAAGAGAAAGAGCTTTTTGAAGCCTTGAAGCATTTGAAGTATAATAAGCACGAGGTAGTTCTCTTTCATGTTCTTGATAAAGAAAAGGAACTGGATTTCCAGTTTGATAACGCGCCAAAACGCTTTACAGATGTTGAGACCGGGGAACATATAGATCTTTATGCAGATAATTTCAGGGAAACTTATGCCAAAGAAGTAGCTAACTATTTCACTGCCCTAAAGTTACAATGTGCGAAGTATCGTATTAAATATGTGCAGGCAGATGTTGGGGAGAGATTTGAGAAGATCCTTACTACTTACCTGGTGGAACGTCAAAAATTTGGATAATTTCCTCAGGGCTTAAATGTGAAGGAAGAGGAGTAAAAAAAAATTAATTTTTTTTGTGGGCTATGTAGTTGAGAAACACAATCTTGTCGGTAATGGAAGCTGCGTGGGAAAATAAAATTGAAAAAAATGTTTGTGTAATCTAAAATGTGCTGTATATTTGCCCTCGCAATCAAGCAACGGTCTGGTAGTTCAGTTGGTTAGAATACCTGCCTGTCACGCAGGGGGTCGCGAGTTCGAGTCTCGTCCAGACCGCTTTTCATAAAAGAAAATTGCACTAAAAGCCTCTAAATCAATGATTTAGAGGCTTTTTTATTTTTTTTATTATCAAATAAATAGATATAATTGTAAACATCTGGTGCTTAATTCGGTGCGTCTTTTTTAGTGGTA
>DATHWA010000019.1:0-1589 GCA_035461025.1 Gillisia sp.
TGATCCCTAAAATTTATCCCCAGATCCCTGTACCCCATGGTAAGGTCCTTTCCTGTCCCATCTTCATCGGCATCTATAAGCCCCAGTTCCAGGCGGGAATTCTCTGAAATATAAAGTTCTTTATGAGCGAGTTCAAATTCCGTTAGTTGCAAATTTGGAAAGACGGGTGATAGAAACCAGGGACTCATCGCCGGGTACTCATTGGAAATATGACCCTGTCTCATTTTTCTGAATCCAAAGACGATATCGGCAAGACGGTTTGGATCTGTATCTTCATATTCCTGGTCCCAGGAGCCGTTCATATTATGAAAAGCGTTGATCTTAAACCCCACGATCATTACGGCGTTTCCACGCTTCACATTGAAATTAAGGGTTTTGGTGAGTTTTTTTCCCGTAATACTGGTGAATTCCAGCACCACGGTCTCGGTGCCCAGGAAACCGAAGCCAAAATGCAGGTTTAGACTTTCTGCCTGTAAGGCAGTACCGGGGTTAAGGGAAGTGATACTTTCAACGCGATTCTCAAAGATCCGGGAGATCTCATACAACCCCTCATTGGCCTGCACCTTTACAGTGAAAGGTACATCTACAAACACTTCACTTACAGAAGGCGTAAGACTTACCTCAAGGCTTTGCACAGGGGCAGGCAGCTCTTCCTCCGGGGAATCTGTACTACAGGCAAAGCTAAGGGCCAGTACCCATATGACTATGAGTTTTTTTATCATGATACTTGTAATAAATTGCGTCATACCTAATTTAATTCTTTCTTTTTGTAATTCCATTTCCTTCCTATAAAATTGTACCAGGCACGAGGTCATTAGACCACATGCAGCGCAAAATTTACGGAGCTGGGGAACCATTTTTCTGTTTAGCGCCTCAGGCATAAAAATGAAGCTAGGCACTATTTACCACCTGTAATTTTATATCCGAAACATTTTGAGAATCAATTAAACCGAATAATTCATTTAATTTATCAAACAATGGTATAAAATCTAGAAAATCTTCTTTTGTCAAGTCAGAGAATTTATCGATGGCTTTTGACTTCAAATTATCTTTCATTTTATAATAAGTTTTATCAAGAATTGTTTTTGTTTCAACACAATTCAATTCTTGAAGTTTTGTAATATTTATTAAATTTTCTATTTCTACAAAACTTGTAAATGCACACCTATTTATATCTCTTGTAAGAGATTCTAATCTTTCAGGTATAGGTAATAATAAAGCATAAAAACAATTATGATTCTTCCTTTTCTTGTAAAAACCGGATCTTTTTTCACCTAAAATTGGCTCATTCCAAGCGCCGTCACATCTTTTTTTAAGCAAATAAAAATTTTTACATCCCTCTTCATCATAATCAAATAATCCAATGATTTTTTTATCATCATAACCATCTGTAGTTGCCATACTTAAAACACCCCCAACTGAACCTGCTCCACCACTTCTTCTAATTAAAAACGGTGAGTTTTCAACAAAAATTTTGTCCAATGTTTCTTTTTGAAATTCAATACCACGACATTTCAAAAAGCCTATTTTATATATAGCCTCATAAATATCTTCAACATAGAGAATTGGTTTTTGAAGTTCTTCAATTT
>DATHWA010000020.1:0-2364 GCA_035461025.1 Gillisia sp.
GGTGCCTAACTCATTCGTCTTTGTAAAAGCGCTAATAAAGGAGGGCTGGACAAATAAGGAAACCGGTGCAAAGGGAGATCCAAGGCTGCAGTTCAATAACTTTCAGCTGTTGCATGATGTAATGGATATGTATGCCAGAAAGCTTACCATTCAGCTGGATATAAATCACCTTGAAGAAGGTCAAATAGATACCCTTAAAGATATAATTAGAGCCCATCGGGGAGATCATAATCTTAATTTCGTCGTATATGAAATGAAGGAGCAAATGAAGGTTAGTATGACGAGCAGGAAACAAAAGGTAAAGATCTCGCAGGAATTACTCAATGCCCTTGAAGAGGTGCAGGTGCATTACAAGCTTAATTAAAGGTTCCCACTAAAACCTATAGGTAGGGGGGATTATGGCGATGATGAGCAGCCTGAATAATGGCAGACAATGGATTAATAGCCAAATCCTATTTGGCAACTGTAAGGAATGGAATAAAAATTGACTATTTTTACATATTAAACATAACAGAAAAAAATAATATTATGGCTTTAGAGATAACAGACGCTAATTTCGAAGAAACGGTTTTAAAAAGCGAGAAACCTGTAATGGTAGACTTCTGGGCTGCATGGTGTGGACCTTGTAGAATGGTTGGGCCTATCATTGATGACATTAGCAAAGATTACGAAGGTAAAGCAGTCGTTGGTAAACTTGATGTAGATGCCAACCAGGAATTTGCCGCTAAATACGGAGTAAGAAATATCCCAACTGTCCTTATTTTCCAAAATGGAGAAGTAGTAGGGCGCCAGGTAGGGGTAGCACCTAAGAATACTTATGCAGATGCATTGGACGCTCTTTTGTAGTCCTTAAAAAATAAGATACAACAGGCCTGGAAATTATAATTTCGGGCCTGTTTGTTTTTTAAAAGAACTGCGATCTTAAAGAAACCGGAATCAACTTGCCGACTTTAATTTTTTAAATCAATTGCCTTTCTATTCTTTGTAGTAGATCGTCTACATCAAAGGGTTTGGCAATAAAATCGTCTGCACCTTCCAATCGGCTAATGTTTGCGTGAGCAGACATTAGTACAACAGGGATAGAGCTTGTAATGTTAGTTTGCTTAAGTTGCTTACAAAGGTCAAGACCATTCCCGTCCGGTAACATAATATCCAGCAGGAACAAATCCGGGGTTTTTCCCGGGAGATTATTCTCAAATGATCTAACCGTGGAAAATGTCTTCACATCATAATGTTTGCTAAGCAGCAGGAACTCTATTAGTTCTCTTATTCCTTCATCATCTTCAACTACAAATATTTCTTTCATAATACTTTTGGGTATTGTGGGTAGCCTCAATCCTTCTGGGATTCCTGGGCTGTGTTTTCAATTTTTTCCTTTTTATTTACCAGAGGGAGGGTGACAATGAATTCAGAACCCTTCCCGTAATCACTTTCTACTTCAATTTTTCCCTGGTGTCGGTCTATGATTTGTTTAGATAGGTATAATCCAAGCCCCAGTCCATTTATACCTTTGGTGTTTTCTGCCCTGTAGAATCTTGTAAATAATTGTTTTTGCTGGTTTGGTGTAAGTCCTATCCCTTCATCCTTTACTCCCATTCTCACACTTTTCGGGGTAAGCTGAAGGTTGAGATAAATGGCGTTGGCAGCCGGGGAATATTTAATGGCATTGGTCATAAGGTTAAGAACAGCCTGTTCAATCCTTTGCCTGTCTCCCTCTACCATAGCGGGCTGCTCTCCCAGGTTACAAATTACTTTATGGGTTTGCACAGAATAACTGAAGGTTTCTGAAATTTCCTTAAGCATTTCCCTTAGATCGAATACCTCCAGATTAAATTCCAGCCTGCCTTTCTCAATTCTTGACATATTAAGAATATCCTCTACCAGGGTATTAAGCTTTTCTACCTGATGTAGGGCTTTGTTAACAAATAATCTTCGGGTATTATCAGCCTCCTGTTTAGAAAGTACTTGCAAATAACCTTTAATGGTGGTTAAAGGTGTTTTCAATTCATGGCTGGCAAGAGCGATAAATTCATCTTTTTTATCACTCAGGGATTTTACCTGTTCAAAGAGCCGGGAGTTGTCAAGGGACACTGCCGCCTGAGCAGCAATGTTAACTACCAGTTGCTCATGTTCCTCGTTGAACTTTGCTTTTTCAGGATGCCCATATAATAATCCGCCAATAACCTCCCCGGTTTTAGAAATCACCGGAATTGCCATATAGCTGGTTACAGTGAAATGTCCTGTTGGAAGACCGGCGTGGGGTGCGTTTTTTCCGTAGGCACTGTGATTATGAATGTCATCCAGACGTACTACTTTCTTGTCTACAAATGTAGGCAGGAACATTTCTGTATGTCTTGGCATACC
>DATHWA010000021.1:0-3382 GCA_035461025.1 Gillisia sp.
CATTCTGATGCAGGTGGTTAAATATATGGAAGAAAACATCCTGTGTACCTGCTTTTCCTGAAAGCAATTGGATATCATCTACGATAAGAACATCAATGATCTGGTAAAAATGAATGAAGTCATTCCGGTTATTCTTTTTAACCGATTCAATATATTGCTGTGTAAATTTTTCAGCAGAAATATATAGGACTGTTTTCTCGGGATATTTATCTTTAATGTCCACCCCAATTGCGTGAGCCAAATGGGTTTTACCCAGTCCAACTCCTCCAAATATCAATAATGGATTAAAAGATGTTCCTCCGGGCTTATTAGATACCGCGAGCCCGGCAGATCGTGCAAGCCTGTTGGAGTCCCCTTCGAGAAAATTCTCGAAGTTATAATTTGGATTAAGCTGGGATTCAATTTTCACGTTTCTTATCCCTGGAATTATAAAAGGATTCCGCAGTTCGGGATTCCTGTTTTTAACAGGGACATCCACTTCCTGGGAAGCCATATGACTTCGTTGTGTACTGGGTATTTTTTCTGTAAATGGGAGTTTATTACCATAGGTGTTCTCCATCTTAATTACATAAACCAGTTTTGCCTTTTCTCCCAGTTCTTTTGTTAAAGAAACCTTTAATAATTTAACATAATGCTCCTCGAGCCATTCATAGAAAAATTTGGATGGAACCTGGATACTCAAAGCACAATCTGTAAGTTTTACTGCTTGGATGGGCTCAAACCATGTTTTGTAGGCTTGAGGAGTAATGTTATCTTTGATAAAAGCCAGACAGCTATTCCAAACTGATTGCGCAGTTTTTGACATGCTCTAAATTAGATTATTTATTGATTAGTAGATGGACAAAATTCCGAAGGAAGAATATTTCTCCCGGTTTTTTGGTACAACAAATATGTGAACAAAATACCTTAAAAAAAAACCCTTTCTCTATTGAATTTTAAGAAAATTTTATGCATACTTCCTTCTAGCTATGAAAGTACAAAACCTCGAGAAATAAACACTTAAATTCTTATGAAAACTCATCAAACCTTTGTTAAAGTACGATATGCAGAGACGGATCAAATGGGCGTTGTTCACCACGGGAATTATGCTCAATACCTCGAAATGGCCCGTATAGACTGGCTTAGTCAATTTGATGTGTCATACCGCCAAATGGAAAGGGATGGAATTATGCTGCCGGTTTACTCCATGGAGTTCACTTTTTTAAAACCTGCGGGTTTTGATGATATTTTAAAGATTGAAACGAGACTTAAGAGTTTTCCTACAGCAAAAATTGAGTTCGAATATACCATCCATAATCAGGAGGAAGAATTATTAACAAAGGCCTCCACAATTCTTGTTTTTATGGAGGCAAAAACAAAAAGGCCAATAAGGTGCCCGCAATATATTCTCGAAAAAATAAAAGAGGATTAAGATTCCAGCCTGGTGATTTCGACTTTATAAATATTGCTGAATTTTTCATAGATCGCATCAGCCTCTTTTTTTCTCACAGAAATAAATATTTTACAATCCAGCCCCAGATCCTGTTCAATGATATTCAGGTTATGCTCTTTAATAAGTCGCATTACAATATTCATTTCAGGGTAATCAAATTTTATTTTGAAACCCTCATTAATGGTTCGTGTCGTAATCCGGCTATTTTCCAGAGCCAATTGTGCTGCCGTCTTGTAGGCGTTGATTAATCCGCCCACCCCGAGTTTCACTCCGCCAAAATATCTAACGACTACTACCAGGATATTTGTGACATCAAATGACTGGATTTGCCCGTAAATGGGCATTCCTGCCGAGTTTGATGGTTCCCCGTCGTCATTGGCCCGGTATTGCGGATCTTCTTTGCCAATTTGCCAGGCGTAGCACCAATGGCGTGCCTGGTGATGGTTTTTCTTAAGCTCCTCCAGGTGTTCCTTTGCTTCTTCCTCTGTAGTAACCGGAAAGGTATAACCAAAGAATTTGGAGTTCCTGTCCTTGAACAAAACTTCCTTTCCCGGTTTACTTATGCTTTTATAGGTGTCCTTCAAATTGATCTAGATTCCGCTATTGGCCACTAAAATAATACTAATTACAGCAAGAGCAATTCCTATCCAGTTTTTAGGTAGCAGCCTCTCCTTAAATAAAATGATGCCAAACAATGTAGAGAGTAACACAATTGCCACATTATTTATTGTAAAGATGGTGGAGCTTTCAAAACCTTCGCTTCTCAAAGCCATTACAACAAAATAGATTGAAAAATAGTTGGGTACCCCCAGGGCAGCGCCTCCTAAAATATTCTTACCAGTTATTCTCAGGTTTCCTGTAAATCCCTGGTAAATTAATACCGAGGTTCCTACTATTCCCGCCACAGCAAATATGGTTGAAGAAAACAAGGCGACGTCTGCCTCCTGCACATAGCTCGCCTCCAGGTATTTTATGGTAGTGTCTATCACCCCGCTTCCCACGAAGACCAAAACGGGAAAAATAAGGTTCTTCTTTTTGATTGCGATCCCGTCGCTGGTTTTTATAGAACTTAAATATACAGCCACCAGTGCCAGGGTGATCCCTGCAACTTTTATCACTCCCGTGCTTTCATTAAAATAAGTTATTCCAAAAACAACAGGAATGGCTACGGACATTTTTGTGGCTACAGAAACTACAGATAGTCCACTGCGCTGGGTAGTGATCGCTGCGAGATTGAATACTACTATAAAGAGTACTCCCAGAAAAAGGGTGCCGGTAAACCAGGGTTTATAAGGAATATCAGTCACATCTACATTCCTTAGATATCCAAAGAACCCCACCGTACAGGCAATGAAATAATTCACAATTATGGCTTGCAGAGTATTCACTCCGTAACGTTGAAAGAGTTTAAAGATCACAAAGATCACACTTGAAGCCAGTACACTTAGCAGCAGGTAGATCAAAACAATTCTTTTTTAGTGGTAAAAAGATCTATGATATCCTCCCGGGTTGGCTCCAGGTTCCAGGTGTGAATTCCAAGTGCTGCTGCCGCATCTGTATTCTCTTTAGTGTCATCAATAAAAAGGCATTCCTCCGGCTTTAAATCGTGTTTTTGAAGCACGAATTTATAGATTTCAGCGTCCGGTTTTCTGAAATTTATTTCATGTGAGAGATAAAAAGCATCGAAACAATTTTTGAAATCATCGAAAAAAGGCACATTTTCCTTGATGTAATCAATATGGATCTCGTTAGTATTGCTTAGCAGGATGAGTTTATATTCTTTTTCTTCGGAAAGTTTTTTGATGAACTGAAATCTGTACAGTGGAAAATCCTTCAGAATTGCATTCCAGGAGTTTGTCACCTTTTCATGGTCCAGGTGGGAATATTCATTTATATAATTAGTGATGAACTCATCTGAAGTTATGAGCCCCTTTTCATAATCCAGGTTAT
>DATHWA010000022.1:0-1664 GCA_035461025.1 Gillisia sp.
CCGCTTTATTTCAAAAACGACTTTGCACATTCAAATGGGGAAGATTATAGCTTCGGAAATTCATTCGGGGTAGTTTATGACGACCTTACCACGCTTTCTGTTTACGGGGAGATCAATGTGGATGTGAACAGGGATTTCAGGCTGGGGTTAAATGCCGCTTATTTTAGCTACTCTGCAGAAAACCAGGCTGAAGCATGGAACCTTCCGGATTTTCGCGCAAATATTTTAGCAGACTACCAGATCACCGAAAAGTGGTTTGCCGGTGCCAATATTTTCTTTGTAGGAGAGAGAAAGGACTTTGCTTCCTCTCTAACAGGTGAGGTTGGGTTACCCCGTATATTAACCCTGGATAGCTTTATTGATATTAATGCGAATATAGGCTATCGTTTTAATGATCAACTTTCAATTTTTGCAAGAGGTAATAACCTTTTAGGTGATAATTATGAAAGATGGCAGGATTTTCCCGTGCAGGGGATACAGGTTCTTGCCGGGGCAACCTATAAATTTGACTGGTAAGGACTTTTTGACAATTTATATATTAAACGGCTGCTTTTGCAGCCGTTTTTATTTAATACGAGTTTTTCACCGTGAAAAGAAGAGGCCTTCTTTCTATTTAATTAATGTGAAAAATTTATTTTTAAGAAAGTGTCTGTTTTTCAGTAATCTACAAACAAAAAGAGGTAGTGATTCTTAACAATAAAAAAACATTGAAACTATAATAATGTATAATTAACACTGTAATATTGTACCCTTAAAACGAATAATTTTAACAGTCCCATAACCTTAGCTTTATAAATGGCAAAATTTAAACGTAGTGACAGGTCCAGGCCTTATTTGAATATTCTGGATTTCATGGTTCAGGAGAAAACTTTCCTGGGAATCGTAATAGTTGGAATTATAATGGCCGGGATCTTTACCGGCAACACCCAGGCCGCGATGTGGATTGGGTTCTTTTTTGCAGCCTATGCAACGGTCGCGAATGACAGTATCCAGTCCCTGGGTACTTTTATTGAAAGTAATAAAACCAGAAGTTGGTGGATTTTATGGCTTTTCGTGGGTACAATTTTTCTGGGAGTTGTAACCTTCAGCTGGCTTTATTTTGATGGAGATGTTACTTATCAAAGGCTTTTAAAATCTGATGGATCAACGGCATATCCACATCCTGAAAGTTTCAGCTTCTTTCAAATAATAGCTCCCCTGGTGTTGCTTATCCTTACAAGGTTAAAAATGCCGGTGTCCACGACATTCCTAATCTTAAGTGTATTTAGTGCAGATACTAGTGGTATCACCTCTGTAGTTCTTAAGAGCTGGTCCGGTTATATCATGGCATTTGTGCTTTCTTTCCTGGTATGGTATCTCTCTTATAATTTTATAAAGAAATTCTTCAAGAGCCGTAAATTTCATAAAAGCTGGACAGTAGTGCAGTGGATTGTTAGCGGTACGCTCTGGGGTGTATGGGTGATGCAGGATGGTGCAAATATCGCAGTGTTTCTACCTAGACAACTGGACCTTGTACAATTTATCATATTCTCTGCCACTATTTTTGGAGGATTAGGGCTTTTATTCTATCTAAGGGGCGATAAGATCCAGGAGGTAGTGAGTGAAAAAGTGCGTATAAGTGACGTACGTGCTGCTACGCTTGTAGACGCGACTTATGTGATCCT
>DATHWA010000023.1:0-4850 GCA_035461025.1 Gillisia sp.
GGATTTCTTAAAAGATCTCTGAATTCTTCTATTTTGACTGCCACCTGGTTTGCCTGAACATAATGTATAGATGTTGTGTTCTTATGTACAAGATCTGAAAGCGTCTTTAAATCCTGTTCATTGGCGGCAACTGAAAATTCTTCCTTGTAAATCTCAAAAGCCTTTTGGGCACTTTTGATAAGCTTTCCCAGGATTTCCTTGTTCCCGGCTGAAATTTTTTCATAACGGGAAATTTCAAAAGCAGGTGGAGAAGATGTGATTTTATTATTTTTTGATCTCTGTTGATCAACTTCTGTTTCCCTTTTAGTATTTGACGTTGGCTCTGCGACCTCCTCTACAGAAATGGAAAGGTGGTGTAAGATCTTCCTTTTAAGTTCCCGGGGCTCAAAAGGTTTTGTGAGCATATCATTAAACTGTGTACTATGCTGTGTTTGTTGTACTTCCTGATTTTTATCGGCCGTAAGCGCCAGGATCGGGGTTTCTTCATATCCCGGAAGTTTTCGAATAAGACTGGTTGCTTCATAACCATCCATTTCGGGCATGCGTACATCCATTAAAATAAGGTCGTATTGCCTTTTCTTTGCTTTTTCAACTGCTTCTTTGCCATTAACCGCCTCGTCTGGCACCAGTAACCACCAGTTTTGCAGGAATTGCATGATGATCTTTCTATTTATCTTCACATCTTCAACCAGCAATAAACGCAGATAACCTAAATCCTTTATTTCTTCCTTTATGTCTTCCGGTTCAACAGAAACGGTTTCTTTTATACCCTGTTTAACCGGTAGTGTGAAATAAAAACGCGATCCTTCGCCCAATTTGCTTTCCAGTTTAATTTCGCTACCCAATAGTTCCAGCAGCAATTTGGTAATGCTAAGGCCTAGACCGGTGCCCCCATAGTTTCTTACGGTAGAGCTTTCTGCCTGGGCAAATTTGTCAAAAATATGATCGGCTTTATCTTCTGCAATTCCTATTCCTGTATCCTCCACTATAAAATCCAACCAAACCAGGTCTTCATCCTGCCGGTTCAATTTTGCGATGATCTTTATTTCTCCATTGCCGGTGAATTTTACCGCATTGCTTACCAGGTTGTGAAGTATCTGGGAAAGTTTAACCTGATCTGTGGCAATGATCTCCGGAATCTTGATATCCAGGTCTAATTTTATTTCAGATCCGTTTGCTCTGGCCTGGGGTTGATGTGCTTTTTGTAGGTTAGACAGCAAGTCGGGCAGGTTGAAATGGATTTCTGAAATTTCCATTTTTCCCGCTTCCAGTTTGCTGAAATCCAGAATGTCATTTATAAGAACCAGTAAGTTCCTGGCTGAAAAACTTAGGGAACTAAGGTTTTCCTTCTGGTCTTCCCGTGGTTTTTGCTCCATAAGCAAATTGGTAAGTCCAATAATGGCGTTAAGCGGGGTACGAATTTCATGGCTCATTGTTGAAACAAAATCATCCTTTGCCCTTGAAGCCTCTTCCGCCGCTTCTTTAGCTTTTCTAAGTTCAGCTTCTGCTTCTTTCCGGTCATTTATGTCCAGGTTCATTCCAGACCATTTGATTACCCTTCCCTGCGTATCAAAAATGGGGATACCCTTTATATTTGTCCAGCGGTAAGACCCCTGGGCAGATCTTATT
Organism: Gillisia sp.; assembly: GCA_035461025.1. Lineage (GTDB taxonomy): Bacteria > Bacteroidota > Bacteroidia > Flavobacteriales > Flavobacteriaceae > Gillisia. The sequence continues at coordinate 1,630 of DATHWA010000023.1, forward strand.
CTATATTCGCTATCAAAATTCTGGCGGGTGGTCACAGCTTTTTCCCATTCTCTTATTGCAGTTTCCAGATCATCGGGGTGAACCACATTTTTCCATCCGGTGCCTTTCCATTCCTCAATTGTTTGTCCTGTAAAATTACGCCAGGAGGGGCTATCTACTTCCACTTCCCCTTTTGGATTGGTTTCCCACACGGCCAGGGCCGAGGCTTCAACGAGGTTTCGGAATCGTTGTTCGCTTTCACGAAGGGCCTGCTCTGCCTGCCTGCGCTCTGTTACTTCAAAATTCACTCCCGCTACCCTTACAGGCTCCCCATTCTCATTAAAATAATAATGACCCGTAACTTCCATCCAGTGAATACTGCCGTCCTGCCAGCGCACCCTTACTTCAAAATGAAGTTTTCCGGTCTTTGTTGCAGTAGCAAATGCGGCATCAAAAATTTCATAGTCCTCTTTAAGCACATGTTTTCTGGCTATATCCTTGTTCCATACCTTCTGAAGGCTGTTATACCCAAAGATCTGATCGTGGCGAAAATTACGCTTAGTTGTATTGGTGGAAAGATCGAGGATCCAGGTGCCCATTTGTGCTGCTTCAAGCGCTATATTTAAGTTTTCCTGTGCTTCCCGCAGAGCCTTTTCAGCACGTGCTCTTTCCAACGCGGCCTTGGTACGGTCTGCAGTTTCTTCAATTAGTGCAATTTCTCCCTCTGTAAAATGATGGGGCTTATTAAAATGGATGAAAAGGATAGCAAATAAATGCTCTTTCTTTAACAATGGAACATTTACGGTAGCAGCGAGATCAAGTATGGAGTATGCATTTTTTTCTGCGGCGGTAAGGTTTGGATCCTTTGCGATATCATCCCGAATAACTGTGCGTCCGGCCTTTAATTCTTTTAAAAGTTCGGGCCCATATTCTTCATAAGTATAAATACCTTCTATTCCAGATACCCCATTGGTGTAATTTCGGGTAACCGCTACAGTTTTTCCGTCACCAAGGTCCTCGGCATAACCTACGCGCGATGCTCCCAGAAATTTCCCCAGGATGGCAGATGCTTTGAAAAGGATCTCTTCCGGGTCTTCCGCGGTTCTAAATCCATCGCTTAATTGTAAAAGGAAGTCCTGCCGTTCTTCAGCCTTTTTACGGGCTGTTATATTACTTGCAGCTCCCAGCCATTCCACGATCTCACCTTCATCATTTAGTTTAGGAATAGCCCGTGAATGTATCCATCCTATATTTCCATTAATATCAAATACCTCATGTTCCAGGTCAAAAATGCTTTTTGTACGAATCGATTCATTTATCTTATTAATTAACTTTTGCCTTTCATGTTCCGGGACATATTCATAGACCCAGTTGCTGGTAGCTTTATCTGTGTTGGCCAGGAAATTTTTCCCATCAACACTATAAAGAAATTCCCAGTCCGGACTCATTTTATATACAGTATCTGAGCTCGCTGTAACAAGTGACCTGAAACGATCCTCACTCTCTGCTGCCCGTTGTTCCAGTTCGTCTTTCAACTTTACAAGTTCCTGCTCAGCTTTTTTCTGTTCGGTTATATCGAGGTAGGACAAAATAATTCCATCACCATTTTTAACTGCCGAAACATCAAGCCAGTGATCATAATGCTCGTTGTTGTAAAAACGTTGCGTGCGTGAGGGCTCTCCCTTCTCTACCACGTTCACATAAGTGTGGAAGAAAAATTCCTTAACCCCGGGAAAAAGTTCCAACAATCTTTTACCAATCAATTCTTCGGTCGAAATTTTATTGAGGGCTTCAGCCGCTTTATTACCCCCTTTAAAAACAAAATCTATAATATTTCCGTGATCGTCGCGCAGAGATTCCAGGATCGTGATAGCCGTAAGAGACCCGTTAAGCATTTGCTGAAGGGTTTCACGGGACTTCATGCGCTCTGTAATATCCTCTGTGGTTACAATAATGGAACTATCCAGCCGGGCGGCACGCCAATGAAACCACTTTTGGAAACCCTCTCTTCCATACAAAGCTTCAAAGTCTGTTGGTTCACCTTTTTCTGCTGTTATTCTAAGTTTATCTATTACGCTGGTTGTGAGAGCAGCAGGAAATTCTTCAGAGATACGCTTACCAATTATATCCCTGGAAAGCCCAAAGGTTTCAAAGGTGTAAAGGTTTGCAATCCTGAATTCGAAATCTTCTGCTTTGCCTTTATTGTCATACAGGGTATCATAAAGAACGATGGAATTGGGGGAAGCGTCAAAAACAGATTTAAGCAGGGCCTGGCTTTTGCGCAATTCTTCCTCGGCCTTTTTACGATCTGTTACATCCTGGACGAGCCCTATCATTTTCACCGGATTTCCCTGGGCATTGGTAATGACATTTCCCTGGGTTTCCAGAATTCGTATTTCCCCATTATTTCTGTATATGCGACGGGAGTAAGTATAAGGTTGTTTGGTTACCAGTGCCTCTTTTATAACCTCACTCACCCGTGTGGCATCTTCGGGATGGGAGAGACTGTCCAGCCATTCCTGTGTAGGTTCAAAAATGCCGGGTTCTGCACCTAAGAGTTTGTAAAGGCCATCTGATAAATAAATTTTGTTGGTAAGAAGATCTACTTCATAACTTCCGGTCCCGGCAACAATTTCAGTAGATCGCATTAGCCATTCAGATCGCTTATTGGCCACTTCAGAAATAATTTTTTCAGTTACATCCTGCACTGTCCCGTAGACCTTGCCCGGTTTTCCATCTTCATCATACATCATAGCTGCACGCCTGTGAACGTATCTTATCCCGCCATCTGGCCGCACCACACGGGTGATCATTTCCAGGGGTTCTCCGGTAGCATCAATATGAGCTATTGAGGTACGATAAGCTTCCCTATCGTCCGGGTGCACGTGGGACATGAATTCATCGAATTCAATTTCATCCTGTTTAGGCTCTAATCCCAGAATACGATAAAATTCCTCGGAATAGGTAACCATATTCCCCGGTATCTTTCTTTCAAAACTCCCAATATGTCCTATTGCCTGTGCATTTTTAAGCCTGCGATGTTCCTCTTTAAGTTTCTTTTCGTTATTCTTTTGATTATGGATATTTTGCGCTGTCCCTATAACTTTTGAAACGGTGCCATCATCCTCCCGCTCAAATACTTTATCTGTTATCCTGAACCATTGCCATTCGTCGCTTAATACGCGAAAGCGTACCTCCACTTCGGTTTCCTCATTATCAAATAAATTTTTACATTTTTCCAG
>DATHWA010000024.1:0-3641 GCA_035461025.1 Gillisia sp.
AAGGTGGAGGTTGAAAAACAGAAGGAAGCCAATAAACCAAAGGCAATTCTTAAAGTTGGTGACCGGGTGAGGCTGGAAAACGGTAAGGCCGTAGGTTCTATAGACATTATAGAAAGAGGAAAGGCCACCGTAAATTACGGGATGTTTACCACAAGTGTTTCCGTGGACCAGCTGGAACTTGTACAGGCAAAGAAAAAATAAATTTTGAAGCGAGAAGTTCGGTAAAAACCGCTCAAAGCCAATTTTTAATCACATTTTAAATTAAATGACAGAAGGAATACCAACAAATAAAAAGATCATACTTTTTGACGGGGTTTGTAACCTTTGCAACAACGCTGTGAATTTCATTATTGAAAGGGATAAGAAAGATGTTTTCAGGTTTGCTTCGCTGCAAAGTGAAATAGGCCGGAAATTGACCAGTGAACGTGGGATAGATATAGAAGAGGCACTGAATTCTTTTGTACTTATTGAACCCGGGGTGGCCTACTACCAAAGATCTACTGCTGCCCTGGAAGTAGCTAAAGAACTTTCCGGCGGCTATTCCCTGTTGGGCTATTTCTCTTTTTTACCGGAAGGTTTCCGGGACAGTATATATGATCTGGTTGCCGGTAACAGATATAAGTGGTTCGGGAAAAAGGATAATTGTATGATTCCTACTCCCGAACTTAAAGCTAAATTTCTCGACTAGATTCTTCAACTTTTGCAGGCTTCTTTTCTTTTCCGGGAGGATAATTATCATCCCATTCCAGAACATTGGGCGGGCCCAGTTTATCTACAGATTTTGCTACCAGCATAGAAACTGCGGCATCCCCCGTGATATTCACCATAGTCCTGCACATATCCAAAGGCCTGTCTACAGCGAAGATTAACGCAAGACCCGCTTCCGGAATTCCTGCCTGTGCCAGTACGATCACCAACATAACCATCCCGGCTCCCGGTACTGCGGCAGATCCTATGGAAGCCAAAGTCGCGGTGGCAATAATTCCAAGTTGTGCACCAAAGGAAAGGTCCATACCAAATGCCTGGGCAATGAAAACTGCCGCTACAGCCTGGTATAAACTTGTACCGTCCATATTAATTGTAGCACCTATAGGTAACACAAAACTAGCCACTTCTTTATGTACTCCCATATGCTCTTCTACCCTCTCCATTGTAACAGGTAAAGTAGCGGCACTGGAACTGGTTGAAAATCCAAGTAACTGAGCCGGTGCAATTCCATTAATGAAAAATGCAGGAGTGTTCTTTGTAAATATCCATACAAGCATTACATAGAATCCAATCATTAAAGCAAGGCCTATTAAAACGGTAAGTCCGTACATCCCCAGGGCAGCGAAAAGATCTGTACTGGGTGACTCCACTACAAGTGCTGCCAACAGGGCAAATACACCGTAAGGAGCAGTTAACATAATGAGATCTATTAATTTAAGGATCACGTCATTAAATCCGTCAAAGAAATCCTTCACCGGTTTCGCGGCTTTCTCCGGGATCAGGATCAATCCAAGGCCAAAAAAGATAGCAAAGAAAATCACCTGCAACATATTTCCGTTATCACTTGCAGCTGCAAAAATATTGGAAGGCACAATATCTTCAAGTGCCTGCAGGGGTCCGGCATCCCGTTGCCGGGCCGCGTCTTCTATCCTGGTAGAGGCATCTCCCGCGTAGCTTGTAAGCAGGTCTTCCCGGGTTTCATCTGTGATGGTTCCACCGGGTTTAATGAGGTTTACCATTCCCAAACCAATAGATACCGCCACCACCGTTGTGAGAATATAGGTGACAATTGTACGGGTTCCCATTTTGGAAAGCTTGGAAATATCTTTAAGATCTGAAATTCCTTTTATTAGAGACGCCAGGATAAGAGGCACCGCAATTAACTTTAGGGCATTTATAAAGATGTTTCCAAAAGGCTTTATCCAGTCACTTATGAAACCCGCTCCCCAGTCAAAATTGGAGAGAAGAAGTGCAAAGATAACCCCTGCGGCCATCCCAAGTAATATCTGCCAGTGCAGAGCTAATTTTTTCATTTTAGAGATATTTCAGCTTTATATTTTGGAAATTTTATTGAGCAAAAAGAAGTCGGCTATTACCAATGCGGCCATCGCCTCCACAATAGGAACTGCACGCGGGACCACACAGGGATCATGCCTGCCTTTGCCCTGCATCTCCACTTCCTCCCCTTTGGAATTAATGGTGGCCTGTTTTTGCATAATGGTGGCAACCGGTTTGAAGGCGACCCGAAAGTAAATATCCATTCCGTTGGAAATCCCACCCTGCACTCCACCGCTTAAATTGGTAATGGTACTGCCATCAGGATTAAATTTATCATTATGTTCGCTGCCTTTCATTTCTGTCCCGGCAAATCCGCTGCCGAATTCAAAACCTTTTACGGCGTTGATCGATAGCATAGCCTTTCCTAAATCGGCGTGGAGTTTATCGAAAACCGGTTCTCCAAGGCCTTTCGGAACATTTTTGATCACACATTGTACTGTTCCTCCAACGGTGTCCCCTTCAGCACGGATCTCCTTTATATAAGCCTCCATTTTTTCTGCGGAAGCAGGATCGGGACATCTTACAGGATTTGATTCGATCAAACTAAAATCAATATCCTTAGGGTCTTTCTCCAATTTGATCTTTCCAACTGAAGCTGTATAGGTAGTAAAGGAAATCTGCGGGATCACCTGTTTTGCTATAGCACCTCCCACTACCCTGCAGGCTGTCTCCCTTGCAGAAGAGCGGCCGCCGCCACGGTAATCCCTTACCCCGTATTTTTCGTCATACGTATAATCGGCATGAGAAGGCCTGTAGGTATCTTTAATATGGGAATAGTCCTTAGACTTTTGATTTGCGTTCTTTATAATAAAACCTATCGGGGTCCCGGTGCTTTTACCCTCAAATATCCCTGAAAGGAATTCTACGGTGTCCGGTTCTTTGCGTTGGGTCACGATAGCCGACTGGCCCGGGCGGCGTTTATCGAGTTCCTCCTGTACTTTGTCCAGATCCAGTTCTATTCCTGCAGGACATCCATCAATAACACCTCCAATAGCGATACCATGAGATTCTCCAAATGTAGTAAGTTTAAAAAGCGTCCCAAAGGAGTTGCCGGCCATATAGTTGATTTTGAACAAATGTAATTTTTTACATACATATTTGAAAATCTAATCCCGGTTTTATACCGGGGATCGTCAGAGAAGTATGTTGTTGTCTCTCTTTTAGGATTTATCGGCGCAGGGCTTCCCTCAAAATGCTTACCGGATGTTTGGCTTCCCTGCCTGTGCCATCAAAGATCTGGTGCCTGCAGCTTGTGCCGTTTGCAGCAAGAATTGTGCGCTTCGGGGTGTTTCGTACCGCCGGAAATAAACTTTGCTCCCCAATTTTCATACTAACCTCATAATGTTCAGCTTCATACCCAAAGGAGCCTGCCATCCCGCAACAACCAGAGGAAATGAGCCTCACTTTATAATTCTTCGGAAAATTGAGTACATCAAAGGTCACAGCCGAGTTGGACATTGCTTTTTGATGACAATGAACGTGGATCTTCACATCTTTTTCAGCTGAAGTAAATGAACTTTGTTTAATATTCCCTAAAGCCATTTCTTTTTTCAGAAATTCCTCTATAAGAAAAGTATTTTTTGAAATGTCCACTG
>DATHWA010000025.1:0-4463 GCA_035461025.1 Gillisia sp.
TAATTCTTTGATTTGCCTGGGCGTGATCTTTCCAAATGGTGGACGGAAGAGTCGGCGGTTGTCAGTTGTCGGTTGTCGGTTGTCGGTTGTAAGTTGTGGGTTATCGGTGGTTGGTTTCGAGCTTTTATGGACGGGCCGGGAGCGGGTTGTTTTATTGGGTAAAGTATATTCAGATAAATTGACAGGGAGATTTTTGCGGATGGTTTCTTCAGCTAAAAGAGTATTTTGCACATAAACTTTGGCAGGTGTTTTCCAGCCATTCAAATGGTTATAAGTGTGGTTGCCTATGCGATGACCTTCAGCTAAAACCTGATTAAAGATATCGGGATACTTTTTGACATTTTCCCCAATACAGAAAAAGGTTGCTTTTGCATTGTACTCCTTCAGCAGAGATAAAACCCAGGGAGTGATCTCTGGCACGGGGCCGTCATCAAAGGTAACGTAAAGTGTTTTTTTTGTTACCGGAACATTCCAGAGCAGGGAAGGAAATAACAGCTTCCCTGCTGCTGTAATGTATTTATAAGAGAACCGCATTTACGGTTTACTCGATGAATGTGCTGTCCAGGGAGTCCAGTTGCACCGGATTCCTTAACTCTCTGTCTACCGCGTCATCTGTGGGTTGAGGGATATCCATAACTTCATCTTCTTCCTGGTAAAAACTTGGATAAAGACTAAGGTAGCTGTTAAATTCCTCTGCCTTTTCGCGGGCATAGTCCTGTTCTCCATGCCTGAATAAGAGATCAACAAGGGAGCGGTATCTCTCCATATCTGTTATGATATTATCGGCGTAATTAAATTGCCTTTCCAAATCCCATCCACTATAAAATCTAAGGTTTTCCTGGTATTTAATAGCTACCTGTTCCCAAAGCTGTCGTGCTTTTTCCTCTTCCCCAACCTGGTAATAACCGCTTATAAATGGCTCTAAAAGGGTGTAATATCCATAATAATCCACAGGCATCTTCTCCATAGCCAGGTCTATTACCTCCCTCGCCCTTTCTTCATCTCCTTCATTAAGAAGGGCCTCGGTTAATTTGGCCAGATTACTCCTGTAAGTAATGGAATTTTTACGGGTTTCGGGATCGTGATAGATATTAGGATCTTCCATATTGCCCCAGTCCCAGCCCATGACAATATCGTACTTTTTATCTGTGTCTATCCTGCCCATATCAAATGGATTTCTTGGATTTACAGGCGTTTGGATGGGAACCAGTTTATAGGCAACCCCATCAAGCTGCAGATAATCCTTCATCCACAGGTAATCATCATCACCAAAACTACCACCGGTAAAATAAATAGGTCTTTTCCACTCATTATTGGCTATGATATCCAGCATTAACAGCCTGTTTTTATAAATCACATTGCCTTGAAGTTGAATGAAAATATTGTCAACGATAAGGCCTTCATCTTCGGGTTTTACTATTCCATATTGAAGGACATTCTCCTTATTTACAGGGACTCTAATGGATTTGGTTGGGAAAGTATTTACTACCTGCCCGCTTTGTAGTTCCCCTTTTGTCCCGGGATTATCACTTCCAATCCAGTTCATCCAGTTCTTGATCGCCATTGTATCTGTAGTAATTGACTGGTGGATCACGAACTCGTTTGTCCCGGCTCTATATTGATGATGTTCCAGCTGTGAGGGTATAGGATCACTGGTCCAGGCCTTACGTTTCATTTGGTCAATATACCAGTCTGTAGCAAAAAGACTGGTATTTACAATACGCACGTCCCTTCTGTAACCTTCAATTTGCTGGGCATACCATAAAGCAAAGGTGTCATTGTCCCCAATTGTAAACAGGATTGCATTCTCATCTACAGAGTCCAGGTACATTTTGGCCATTGCAAGTGCTGTATATCTATTGGACCTGTCGTGATCATCCCAGTTTTGTGCAGCCATAAGAACGGGCGCAGCCAGTAATGAAGCTACAATGGCAACGGGAGCTGCCACAGAGGGTTTAATTTTTCTTTTGAGATAATCAAAAATTGCATACACCCCAAATCCAATCCAGATTGCAAAGACATAAAAGGATCCAACCAAAGCATAGTCCCGCTCCCTTGGCTCAAAAGGTCTCTCGTTTAAATAGATCTTTAAGGCAATTCCGGTGAAAAGGAAGAAAACGGTTAATATCCAGAATCCTTTAATATCCCGTTTAAAATGGAAGAAAATACCTATTATCCCCAAAATAAATGGAAGGAAGAAATAGGTGTTTCGGGCTTTGTTGTTCTCCATATCCGATGGGAGATCGTCCTGTGAACCCAGTCTCCACTCATCAATAAAAGTTATTCCACTTAACCAGTTTCCGTTCAGGTCTGTCATCTGGCCCTGATTATCATTTTGCCTTCCCACAAAATTCCACATGAAATAACGCCAGTACATATAGCCCATTTGATATTCAAACAGATATCCTAAGTTGGAACCGAAAGAAGGTTTTTCAACATCGAGATATTGACTGAATTGGGTGAGAAAGCTATGGTAGTCTTCATAATCCAGCCTTCCCTGTGCATAATTTCTTCTAAACTCTGTAATGGCAGCAAGGAGTTGTTCTTCCCCCTGATATTCCCGTTTTACAGTAAAATCCAGCGGGCCGGTAAACTGCATGTAATTTGTTGCGTGTTGGGTGCTCCACATCCTGGGAAGGAAATCTTTATGACTGTCATCCAGGTTTTGTCTTGCATTCTTGTAGTCATTTACAATAATATATTTTCCCGCAACCTCATCCCTTTCATAATTAGGTTTATCGTCCTTGTACGGATTGTTAGGATCCAGTCCTGCATACATTTCGGTGAACTGCGGGCCGTAGAAAAGATGGGATTCCCCGTATTGCTCCCTGTTATAATAAGCGAGTAATTCCCGGGCATCATCAGGACTGTTTTCATTGATGACGGTATTTGCATTGGCCCTTATTGGAAGCATTATCCAGCTGGAAAAACCTATGAGGATAAAAAGGATGCAGAGAAATAAAGTATTTAACTGAAAGTATTGCTTTTTACGGGTGTAGTGGATTCCATAATAAAATGCAGCAATTATAAGCAGTGCGGCTATGATTGTACCTGAATTAAATGGCAGCCCAAAGGTGTTCGTGAAAAACACTTCAGAATATCCAAAAAATGTAAGGGTATACGGTAGTAGGAACTTGAAAATAAACATAAGAACTGCTACCACTGCAATATTGGCTATGATAAAATTCTTAACTGTAACTTTTTGATAGTTCTTAAAGAAAAACAGGAATCCAATTGCCGGAATAGTAAGCAGTCCCATAAAATGAACCCCAAAAGAAAGACCCACAATAAGTGAAATAAGAATTACCCAACGGTTTCCACGGGGTTTGAACATATCTCTTTCCCAAAGAAGACCAAGATAGAAGAGCAGGGCCATAATACAAGTAGCCATTGCATATACTTCAGCTTCCACGGCACTAAACCAGAAACTATCCGTAAAAGTGAATGCCAGGGAACCAACAAAAGCGCTTCCCAGAACGGCAATTTTATTCCCGGTGGTAAGGTTTTCCTGGGGACCTGCAATTTTTAACAGGAGTAATACAATGGACCAGAACATGAATAAAATGGCAAATGCGCTCGAAACGCCAGACATAAAATTCACCATTAAAGCCACCTGACTACTATCTGCAGCAAATGTGGCGAAAAACGCACCCATCATTTGGTAAAGCGGTGCACCGGGTGGGTGTCCAACTTCAAGGTTGGCAGATGTTGAAATGTATTCTCCTGCATCCCAGAAGCTTGCTGTGGGTTCCAGGGTAAGCGTGTAAGTGGTAAGGGAAATTAAAAATACCAGCCATCCCAGTATTTTGTTCCATTGGCCAAAGCTAAAATTGGTCATATTTTGCTCTTAAGAATATAAGTGGTGGCGAATTTAAGAAATATTTAAAGGATAGTTTTTAAAACGTGGTTATAAGTAATATATTTTTCTGAATTCCTGAATTTGAGCCAATAAAAAAATTACCTAATAAAAAGTCAAAAAATATTTGCGTAGAATAAACTTTGTTATAAATTTGCATCCGCATTGAAACGCTGGCCTATGGTGTAACTGGCAACACGTCTGGTTTTGGTCCAGAAGAGTCTAGGTTCGAGCCCTAGTAGGCCAACAAGAATGTTAAAAACCGAATTGTGTAAGCAATTCGGTTTTTTGTTTTTAGAACAATTGGCGAGAAGCCTGCCCTGAGCGTAGCCGAAGGGAGCCCTAGTAGGCCAACTTCAATTAAAAAACCCGAACTTTTTTGTTCGGGTTTTTTTGTGTTCAATTTTTTTTGGGCGAAAAGCCTGCCCTGAGCGTAGCCGAAGGGAGCCCTAGTAGGCCAACAAGAATGTTAAAAACCGAATTGTGAAAGCAATTCGGTTTTTTGTTTTTAGAATAAATGGCGAGTGGCCTGTGCTGAAGCGGAAGGGAAGCCCTAGTATGCCAACAAGAATATTAATAACCCGAATTGTAAAAATAATTCGGTTTT
>DATHWA010000026.1:0-3320 GCA_035461025.1 Gillisia sp.
GCAATACTCTGGATGCTTTTTCCTTGTTCTTATGTTGTGATTTCTGATCCTGGCACTGTGCAACCAAACCCGTAGGAACGTGGGTTAACCGTACGGCGGAGTAGGTTGTGTTAACCGATTGTCCCCCGGGACCGGAAGAACAGAAATAGTCTATTCTCACATCCTTTGGATTGATCTCTACCTCAAACTCCTCAGCCTCCGGCAAAACCATAACGGTTGCTGCAGATGTATGTACCCGCCCCTGGGTTTCTGTTTGCGGGACTCGTTGCACCCTGTGAACTCCGGCTTCAAACTTCAAGGTACCATAGACATCTTCCCCGGTCACTTCAAAGATCATTTCCTTAAATCCACCGCTGGTACCTTCATTATAATCTACAATATTAGATTTCCATCCTCTACTCTCAATATATTTGGTGTACATTTTATAAAGGTCACCGGCAAATATACTTGCCTCGTCACCTCCTGTACCTGCCCGTATCTCCATCACCACGTTCTTAGCATCCTCAGGATCCTTGGGAACAAGCATAAACCTTATTTTATCTTCAAGAGCTGGAATGGCATTTTTGGCTTCCTCGAGCTGCATTTTTGCCATTTCAGTCATTTCCGGGTCACCCCCGTCTGAAATGATCTCCTGAGCCTCCTTCATATTGTTGGTAAGAGTGATATATTCCTCCCGCACCGCCATAAGGGCTTTAAGATCCTTATACTCTTTATTTAATTCTACATAACGTTTTTGGTCTGATATTATATCCGGCTGGATGATCAAATCATTGACCTCATCAAAGCGTTGCTTAACTATGTTCAGCTTCTCAATCATATATATCTGGATAGATTTTTCCCAACAAATTTACGATAATTTGATGGATTACGGAGAAATACATCAGCCGGAAAAAAAAGAAATTCCGGCCGGCAGCAGTCTAAAAGGCAACCTATGTTTCCTACCCCGGAAAGAAAACTTCCCTATATCCCGGGCAAGAGAGGAAGTATAAATTAAAATATTTCAACTAATTTCAAAAAAGTATTCCGGGCCGCTAAGGTGAATAGTAATATCTTTTCAAAAATTCAGCGGAGACAGCCTTTTTATTATTGTTCATTTATTTTTCTTGCTGAAAAAATAAAAATTTAATTTTTTAAATGTAGATTTGAGAAGAAGGTGTGATCATGGAGCAAAAATTACATTCAATATTCCTGTTTTACAGAAGGTTCTTTGTGTCCTCCTTCATTGTGAACATCCTTCTTTTACTACTCGGAATTTCCTTTGCGGTAGCAGCCACGATCAAGATCCTGTTCTTTGCGCTTTTACTTTTTATAAATCTTACAACAAAACAAAAGGAGAAGCTCACCTTCTACCATAATCTTTCCATAAGCACCTTCTTTTTATTTGGAATGAGCCTGCTCCTGGATCTTTTATTGTTGTTTGTAACCTATCTTATAATAGGCTATGTTTATTGAAATTGATAACATAGAGCTTAGTTTTGGAGGGCAACAGCTTCTCAAAGGGATCTATCTCAAAGCAGAGACGGGAAAGATTACAGGAATTATGGGCGCCAATGGTTGTGGTAAAAGCAGCCTTCTCAATGTGATCTTCGGGAACCTGGACCCCAGACATAAACTCATACGCATTAATAGTTCTCCTTATCTAAAACCCCTGTTCACTTACTCCGGAATGGTGAAATATTTACCGCAACATTCTTTCCTTCCCACCCATTTAAAGCTGAAAACCATTTTCAGACTTTACGGAGTTTCCTGGGAAGAGTTTACTTCAGACTTTGATTTTTTTGCTGAATATCAAAAATCGAAGATCACTGAAATCTCCGGAGGGGAAAGACGTATAGCTGAAACTTATCTTATCATTAAGAGCAAAGCCGAAGTATTGTTACTGGACGAACCTTTCACCCACCTGGCACCAATCTATATTGAAGATTTTACAAAGATCCTTAAAGAAGAGTCCAGGCAAAAAGCCATTATTGTCACAGATCATTTATTTAATCACATCATTGACCTGGCAGATGATTTGTACTTTATTAAAAACGGGTGCACCAGGCTCATCAAAGACCAGGCAGAACTGGAGCGGCTTAATTATTTAACTTCGGGGTGAAAAGGGATTACGCGGATTTAAACGGATTTCACGGATAAGCGTTTGTTGTTTGGGGTTTGGTGTTTGTTGTTGCGACTCTGTTTGAACCAGAACTATTTTCGTTTTTTCGAGTCTAATTCTTATTTAACCATGGAGTTTTTAGAGGTTAAAACAGGAGTTTCACGAAGTTTTAATTTCTACCTGGATTCCAAAATTAAATTTTTTGTCTCAAAGCAAAGCGGTCCAGACTCCAGACTCCAACAGCACAGCGGACCATTTTTAACACGTCCAGACTATCCTCTCTCCTCTCTCCACTCTCCACTTTTTTTTCAACCGACAACTGACAACCCACAACTGACAACTTTTTCAACCTACAACTCTTAATACTCAAACCTCCCAAACTCACTCTCTATCGTAAGCTTCTTAGAATCTGCTGCTTCTACCCTCCCAACTATTTTCGCGTCAACATTGAAGGATTTGGAGATGTCGATGATCTCCTCAGCGATTTTTTCATCGACGTAAAGTTCCATCCTGTGACCCATGTTGAATACCTGGTACATCTCTTTCCAGTCTGTTTTGCTTTCTTCCTGGATAAGCTTGAACAGGGGCGGCACTTCAAATAAATTGTCCTTTATGATATGGAGATTTTCCACAAAGTGAAGGATCTTGGTTTGGGCTCCCCCACTGCAGTGCACCATTCCGTTGATCTCTTTGTTGCTGAATTTGGAAAGAATCTTTTTGATCACCGGCGCATAGGTCCTTGTTGGAGACAATATCAGTTTCCCTGCATTCAGCGGGGAATTTTCTACGGCATCGGTAAGATTTTTTGTTCCGGAATAAATAAGTTCATCGGGAATGCTGTTATCGAAACTTTCGGGATATTTTTCAGCCAAAAGTTTAGAGAAAACATCGTGACGGGCAGAGGTGAGTCCGTTACTTCCCATCCCGCCGTTGTATTCTTTTTCGTAGGATGCCTGCCCAAAAGAGGAAAGACCTACGATCACATTGCCGGGCTTAATGTTGGAATTATCTATTACATCACGTCTTTTCATCCTTGCTGTAACAGTAGAATCAACAATAATAGTTCGCACCAGATCACCAACATCTGCTGTTTCCCCGCCGGTAGAATGAATCTCGACTCCAAAATTCTTCAGGTCTTCCAGCAGTTCTTCAGTACCGTTGATGATGGCTGAAATTACCTCGCCGGGAATAAGATTCTTATTCCTTCCAATGGTAGATGAAA
>DATHWA010000027.1:0-4137 GCA_035461025.1 Gillisia sp.
CTTCCCGGTTATAGACTTCATCCCGGTAATTGACCACTTTATTCGTATAAAATTTATCGGGTTGTGGTTTATCAAAATCAAAATCATCATGAACCAGTGTCTTTTAGCCATAGATACCGCGGGCATCTTCCTGTCTTTCAAAGGAGAAATCGGCCATGAGGAAATCCCGTTTCAGCAAAAAAACATAATCATTATACACCTCGAATTCCTGCTCCAGGTAAACCCCATTTACCCAGTTGATATTGGCCTTCTCTGTCATTTCCAGGTTAATGGTCTTAATAGCCCAGGTGGTATCGTTTACCCAAAAGTCTCCTTTAAAGGTTAACTCATTTTCCCGGCGGGGGTAATAGACGATTTTGTAACACCATTTTTCCTCTATAAAGGAACTGTCTGCCAGTATGTAGTTATAAGTATCAATCCCCGTGGTGGAAAGGGGACTTATGAAGTTCTTGTCGAAGATGCGCATATAGTTATCATACACATCCACTTCAAAATACAGATCTTTTAGTGCAGCTATAAGAATTTGGTTATCATTGAAACCGGAATTCTTATTTCCCAGTAACTTTTCATTCCTTTTTCCGGTGTTATTGTTACCGTGCACCTGCATTAATGATTCATTGAGAAAAATAGGCAGATAGGTTTTACCAGAAATATGGTTGGTGTCCAGATTCTCAAATATGAATTCCATGCCATTGAAGACCTTGCTGTTCATCAATGCACTGTCCACCGTATTGATATCAAATTCCAGTTTCTCGTACTTCCGGAAGGCGTAGTGGTCAAAGGCCTTTACCCCGTTCTTTCTTCTATTCTCCCATATCTTCCTGAGGATATCTATGGCAGGATTATTCTTCTTGGAAGTTTTTCCCCGAAAAATAAAAACCTCATCCAGGCTTTCCTCCTCTTCCTTTAGAATTATTTCCAGCCCCAGATTGTTTCCGGGCTGCAGTTCAAGCAGCCTTTTTTGATAACCTACAAAGGAAACTTCCAATTGCCGGTGATTCCTGGTGGAGACCAGATAGAATTTTCCGGCTTCTGTAGTGGTAGTGCCTTCCCCGGAGTTTAAAAACACCACATTGGCGAATGATACAGGTTCCCCTGCTTCATCTTTTACCACCCCGCTAACCCGGGTTTGTGCAGCCGCAAAGAAATGGAGAAGGAGAAATATGAGGATTATAAGGTGCTTCATTGGGGCAAAAAAAAAACTTCATCCGGTTAAGATGAAGTTTCAAATATAGGAGTAAAAAGTTCTTATTTATATAAAACCTTTTTCACTGCTTTGATAACATCCTCGCTGTTTGGCAACCACTCTTTGAAAAGAGCAGGTGAGTAAGGTGCTGGAGTATCGGCAGTATTAATTTTTACGATTGGAGCATCCAGGTAATCAAATGCCTGAGACTGCACCTGGTAGGTGATCTCTGTAGCTATATTTCCAAATGGCCACGCCTCTTCAAGGATTACCAGTCTATTTGTTTTCTTAACCGACTTTAAAATAGTCTCGTGATCCATTGGTCGAATAGTTCTCAAGTCAATGATCTCACAAGAGATATCTTCTTTCTCCAATTCTTCAGCAGCCTTGTAAGCTTCTTTGATGATTTTTCCGAAGGAAACAATTGTAACATCTGTACCTTCTCTTTTAATCTCAGCAACACCCAATGGGATTGTGTACTCTTCTTCCGGCACTTCTCCTTTGTCCCCGTACATTTGCTCACTTTCCATAAAGATGACAGGATCGTTATCACGAATAGCCGATTTCAGCAAACCTTTACAGTCGTAAGGATTTGAAGGAACCACTACTTTAAGACCGGGGCAGTTTGCATACCAGCTTTCAAAAGCCTGGGAATGGGTAGCCGCAAGTTGTCCTGCTGAAGCAGTAGGCCCACGAAAAACGATTGGAATATTGAATTGCCCGCCACTCATCTGTCTCATCTTGGCAGCGTTATTAATGATCTGGTCAATCCCAACAAGAGAGAAGTTAAAAGTCATAAACTCCACAATTGGCCTGTTACCGTTCATCGCACTTCCAACAGCTATCCCGGAAAAACCAAGTTCTGCAATAGGAGTATCGATAACACGCTCGGGTCCAAACTCGTCCAGCATGCCTTTGGAAGCTTTGTATGCTCCGTTGTATTCCGCAACTTCCTCCCCCATTAAGTAAATGGTTTCGTCCCTGCGCATTTCTTCACTCATCGCCTGCTGAACTGCTTCTCTAAATTGGATTGTCTTCATTCTATATAAAATGTATTGTTGTCTAAATTTTTCGAAGACAAAAATAGTAATTAAGGAAAGTTTAAACTACTACTTCAGCATAAAATATTTGTTATGCGTGCATAGCAAATTCTGATATAATTTACTTATCTTCGTAAACCATATATAAAAACCTTATTAAAAAGATAATATAGATGAAAATATTAGTATGTATAAGCCATGTGCCGGATACTACCTCAAAGATCAACTTCACAGACAACAATACCCAGTTTGACACCAACGGAGTACAATTCGTAATAAATCCAAATGACGAATTTGGACTTACCCGCGCTATGTGGTTCAAGGAAAAACAAGGCGCAAGTGTTGATGTAGTAAATGTAGGAGGACCGGAAACAGAGCCCACATTGAGAAAAGCCCTTGCAATAGGAGCAGATAATGCCATACGAGTGAACACTCCTGCAAAGGACGGGTTCCAGGTAGCAAAGGAACTGGCAAAAGTTGCCGGGGACGGCGGGTATGACCTTATCATTGCCGGAAGGGAATCTATTGACTATAATGGTGGAATGGTACCGGGAATGCTAGCGGCACTCTTAAAAGCTAATTTTGTGAACACCTGTATAAGCCTGGAAGTTGAAGGCAATGAAGCCAAGGCTGTTAGGGAAATAGACGGAGGTAAGGAAAGCGTAACAGCTTCCCTCCCACTAGTAATTGGAGCGCAAAAAGGCCTGGTTGAAGAGAGCGATCTTAGGATCCCTAATATGCGCGGAATCATGATGGCGCGTAAAAAACCTTTAAATGTGGTGGAACCTGTAGATGCCAATGCAACTACCGAAGTTGATAAATTTGAAAAGCCGGATGCCAAGGGAGCTGTGAAATTAATTGATCCTGAAAATCTGGACGAATTGATAAACCTGCTTCACAACGAAGCCAAGGTTATCTAGAAAAAATTTTAAGATACACCGCAAACGTTTTCAAAAGCCGGGAGGTTTAGATAATTAAAAAATCAAAAATATATGTCAGTTTTAGTATATACAGAATCAGAAGAAGGAAAATTTAAAAAAGCTGCCCTGGAAGTTGCTTCCTACGCTAAAGAAGTAGCCGGAATGATGGGCACAACAGTTACTGCGGTCACTTTTAATGCTGAAGACACCGCCGAATTGGGACAGCACGGGGTAGATAAGATATTAAAGGTTAGCAATGAAAAATTAAAGAATTTCAATGCAGAGGCTTATGCCGATGCCCTTACCCAGGCAGCGGAAAAGGAAGGTGCAAAAGTTATTGTTATAAGCCAGAGTGCAAACAGTAAATATCTTGCTCCCCTGCTTGCCGTGCATCTTAATGCGGGTTATGCATCTAATGTAATGGCTTTACCGGAAAGCACAGATCCTTTTACTGTAAAAAGGACCGCTTTCACTAACAAAGCTTTCAGTTTTACAAAATTCACAACAGATGTGAAGATCATTGGTCTTTCCAAAAATGCTTTCGGCCTTAAGGAAAATCAGGGAGACGCTGCGGTTGAGGATTTCAATCCAAATCTTTCTTCAGAAGATTTCACGGTAAACGTTACAAATGTTGACAAGGCAAGAGACAAAGTGACCATTGCAGATGCAGAGATCGTGGTCTCCGGTGGTCGCGGAATGAAAGGACCGGAGAACTGGGGAATGCTGGAAGAACTGGCAGATACCCTGGGAGCGGCTACGGCCTGTTCAAAACCTGTAAGTGATATGGGATGGAGGCCTCACAGTGAACACGTGGGCCAAACCGGAAAACCGGTTGCAGCCAATCTTTATATCGCAGTGGGAATTTCCGGAGCTATACAACACCTTGCCGGAGTGAGTGCATCCAAGACCAAAGTGGTGATCAACAATGATCCGGAAGCACCATTTTTTAAAGCTGCAGATTATGGTATAGTAGGAGATGCCTTTGAAATAG
>DATHWA010000028.1:0-2144 GCA_035461025.1 Gillisia sp.
AGATACGATCTATAAATCAAAATAAAGGCATCTAACATTTTAAGCTTCAATGAGGTTTAATAGTCGGTAGAAAAAAATTAAATTTCAGAAGCCAAAAAAAACTATAAAATCATGAAACCTTATACTGCTTTACTCGTCCTCTTAATATTCCTGATGAGTTTTCAAAGTTTCGGTCAACTACGGGCCCGGGACCTGGGAGTTACTATAGGTGTTCTGCCAACCGGAAGCCGGAATGCTATTACAGATGTTGACGGAGTTTTGGTAGGACATACTACCCTATTTGAAGGAGAGGCCGTAAGGACTGGAGTTACAGCTATCCTGCCACACGGTGGAAATATTTTTCAGCACAAGGTACCCGCAGCAGTTTATGTGGGCAACGGATTTGGAAAATTAGCCGGTAGCACCCAGATACAGGAGCTGGGTAATTTGGAAACCCCGGTTATTCTCACTAATACCCTCAATGTAGCAACCGCAATGGATGCCATTATAGAGTACAGCCTGGAACTTGAGGGGAATGAGGATGTATATTCGGTTAATGCAGTAGTAGGGGAAACAAATGACGGATACCTGAATGACATTCGCGCAAGGCATGTAACCAAAGAAGATATATTCGAAGCTATTGAAAATGCGGAAGCCGGAAAGGTAGCAGAAGGAAATGTGGGTGCAGGAACAGGGACCGTTGCCTTTGGCTATAAAGGCGGAATTGGCACCTCTTCCAGAAAATTACCGGCCTCTATGGGAGGTTATACAGTGGGAGTACTGGTGCAAACTAATTTTGGCGGAGTCCTGGAAATTGCAGGAGCCCCGGTAGGAAAAGAGCTGGGGAAATTCAGTTTCAGCAATCAGTTGCTAAATAATGTTGACGGGTCCTGTATGATCGTGGTCGCCACAGATGCTCCTTTGGACAGCCGAAATCTGGAGCGTTTGGCAAAACGAGCATTTCTTGGCCTTGCCAAAACCGGCGGAATTGTTTCTAATGGCAGCGGAGATTATGTGATCTCCTTTTCTACTGCTGAAGGCGTGCGAATTCAATACCGCCTGGACGGGGACCTCCTGAAACAGGAGGTTGTACCGAATGATCTTATGTCTCCTCTTTTTATGGCTGCAATTGAGGCTACTGAAGAAGCTATCCTGAATTCCCTGTTCATGGCAGAAACCACAACCGGTTACAGAGGAAGGACTATTGAGGCCCTGCCAATGGATAAGGTGCTTCCGATACTGAAGAAATATGGTGTGTTGGATTAACAGATAGGTCGGCGCGGATTACAAATCCGCGCCATCATCATGATGAGAACTTATTTTCCCCGGGTGAGTTTTAAAAACTCTTCCTGTAAAAGCTTTGTCACTTTATCTTTATGAGGTTTGAAGATCTCCTTTTCAAGGGAGTGAACAGAGGCAACCTTGATAATCTGGGTGGTGGTACCTGTTAGAAAGATCTCATCCACTTCAACAAGTTCATCCAGGTGTACTTTATCTTCCCTCACCTTGATCCCAAGGTCCCTGCATAGATCCAAAACCACTTGCCGGGTTATGCCGGAAAGGATATGAGGACCTTCGGGATGAGTGAAAACAACCCCGTGTTTTACAAAAAATATGGTGGAATGGGAACCTTCAGTAAAATAACCTTTTCTCACCAGGATATTTTCATCATAATCCTTTGATATAGCTTCTTCATTGGCCATTACATTTGCCAGGAGTGCAGTTGATTTTATATCGCAGCGATGCCAGCGCCTGTCTTTGGATGCCAGAACATTCCATTCTTTATCCTCGAAACCTTCCAGTTTTACAGGGTAAGCATATATTAATACGGTAGGGGAAACCCGTTCAGGATAATAATGGGTGCGGGGAGCAACTCCACGGGTGATCTGTACGTACACAGCAGCATCAGATTCTGTGAGCCCGGCACGTTCTACAGCTTCAGCCATTATTTCCTCAATAGAGGAAGCATCAAAAATTATCCGAACCTCATTAAGACAATACTGCAGCCTTTCAAGATGCTCCTTCAGCTTAAAAGATTTACCATTATAATAAGGGGTCACTTCATAGATCCCATCCCCAAACATGAATCCGCGATCAAACACAGATATCTTTGTCTGCTCAGGCTTCATCCAACTTCCGTTAAGATAAACCTCTGCCGGATATTC
>DATHWA010000029.1:0-10322 GCA_035461025.1 Gillisia sp.
TGACAATTACTCCGGCAATAGTAACCGGAATCACATTTGAGGACGGCATCTTCGTGTATGACGCTTCCGCTAAATCCCTTGAGATTGGTGGTGAACTTCCTGAAGGGACCTCAGTGGAATACAGCAATAATAGCAGAACGGATGTTGGATCACAAACAGTTACGGCAACCATTAGCGGTTCAAACTTCACTGAAATGGTACTGACCGCAGAACTTACGATCACCCCTGCAACGGTAACCGGGATCACATTTGAGGACGGCAGCTTTGTATATGACGCTTCCACTAAATCCCTTGCGATTGAAGGTGAACTTCCTGAAGGCACAACAGTGGAATATAGCAACAATAGCAGAACGGATGTTGGAACCCAGGAAGTAATTGCAACCATCAGTGGTTCAAACTTTACCGAGTTGGTACTGACCGCAGAACTGACGATTACCCCTGCAACGATTACAGTTATTACACTTGAAAACGGCAGCTTTGTATATGACGGTTCTGCCAAGTCACTTGCAATTGAAGGTGAACTTCCTGAAGGCACAAGTGTGGCTTATACCAACAACTCTAGAACGAATGTCGGAGCTCAGGAAGTAACCGCCAGGATCAACGGCGGGAACTATACCGAGCTGGTATTGACAGCAGAGATGACGGTCAATCCTGCTACATTAACTGTCACTACAAATAGTGGTCAGAGGAAAGTTTACGGGGAGGCTGATCCAGTCCTCAGGTACACTGTTTCTGGCTTTGGCATTGGAGATGATGAAGGTATTCTGTCTGGAGAACTTAATAGAGAAGAAGGTGAAGATGTCGGGATATATGAGATCAGGATGGGTAATTTACTGGTAAGTTCTAATTATAAAATCGATTTCACGGCAGGTATATTTAACATCTTACCCGGCAAGTTAGAAATTTCAGATCTTAATGATATTATTGAAGAATGTTCTGTTAGTTCCCTGGAAGCTCCTGTAGCCAAAGATGGATTTGGAAATGAAATAGTGGGTGTTACTGATTTTGAACTGCCATTTACCCAAGAAGGCCAATATGATATTGTATGGGAATTTAAAAGTGAAAACCATAAAACCCTTCAGGTTATTCAATTACTAATAATTGAGGATAATAGCGCACCCGTACCGGACCAGCAAAGTCTGCCGGAGATTATTGTGGAATGCAGTATTTCCAATATCCAGCCCCCAACAGCTACAGATTCCTGTGGAGGAATCATTCTGGGTACTTCTGAAGATCCATTAAGTTATAATGTACCCGGGGAATATTTGATCCTTTGGGAGTTTAACGACGGGAATGGCAACTTGAGCACCCAGGAGCAATGGGTAACTGTGCTGGATGAAACAGCGCCTAATGTGGTAACCCGAAACATTACTGTCTATGTTTCCCTGGATGAACCGGCTGTTATTACTGCTGAAGATGTGGATGGAGGAACAACAGATAATTGTAGCGAGGTGACCCTATCTATAGACGGGGATACATTTGACCAGCCGGGAATTTACCAGGTAATCTTAACTGCTACAGATGAAAGTGGGAACTCCGCTCAATCACAAGCAACAGTGGAGGTTAAAAGGGAAGGCCCGGATCCTGCAGCGGTGCATGTTGTACCTACAATTTTGTCCGGGTCTACTATAGCCAAAGTAATTATGCCATTTCATCACAGGATCATGGAAGTACAGGTGTTGGAAGTTGAATCCAAGAAATACAAAATGTTCCCTGGAAATAAAAGCAACGAATTAGAAATAAATGTTGCGCCTCTGCGAGGAACTTTACTGGTGCGTATCGTGGATCAAACCGGGAAAGTTTACCTTAAAAAATTAATAGTTCTGTAATAACCATATTATGAAGATTAAAAATATAATTGCAAGCACACTTTTTGGTTTAATTGGTTTCACAGCCCTGAGTCAGCAGTTAGTGCGACCAGTGGTTACAGGGGCACCTTTTCTCCAAATCGTGCCGGATGCTCGCGCCGGTGGATTGGGGGAAAGTGGAGTTTCAACTCTACCAGATGCTTTTGCACAATTTCATAACCCTGCTAAGTTTTTGTTTCTGGAAGAAGGTGCTCAGGGAATTGGGATATCTTATATCCCGCGGTTTATTGGGTATGCCAATGATATTTTTTATGCCAATGCCGGATATTATCAAAAACTTAGTAATCGTGCTGCCATAAGTGGGGCATTAACCTATTTTAATTACGGTAATGTGAATATTGAGGAGCAGATGGGGGATCAGATCATTAACCAGGGAAGTTTTTCTCCCAATGAATTTGCGGTTGAAGGAGCTTATAGTCTGAAACTTAACGATAGATTTGGAATGGCTGTCACCGCCCGGTATATACGATCTGATATCTCAGACAACCAGTTCAGTTCCAGTATTAATTATATCACCGGTCAGGCTGTGGGTGTGGATGTTTCAGGATATTATACCTCCGTGCCCCTGGACCTTCATCAAAACCGGTGGACTTTAGGTTTCAATCTTAAAAATATTGGGTCCAAAATTAAGTATGCCGAGAATGGATTGGATTACTTCCTACCCACTTATTTGAAAATAGGAGGGGGTTATCATATTGCGAGTTTAAACAATGATAACCTTTCATTTTATGCAGAAGCAATGAAATTTTTGGTTCCCTCCACCGATAATCAATTTAATTTACCCACAAACAGTTCTATTGGAGGGATCTTTAGCTCCTTTACAGATGCTCAGGATGGCTTTTCGGAGGAATTGAAAGAGATCCTTTTTTCTTTTGGATCTGAGCTGAAATTTCATGAAAATTTTACTTTGAGGGCAGGTTATCTTACTCAGCATAGAGACAAAGGTTATAACAACCATATTACAGTAGGAGCAGGTTTAAACTGGAACCAGTTTACGGCAGATTTTGCATATCAAAGTCCTATAACGAGTTACGTAGTTTTACGTGAGGATAAGGTATTAAAACTTTCATTAACTTATAAGTTTGACAGGCAGATGGATACCCGACAAAATAATCCTGTACCACCTGAGAATGATTTGAATTAAAATTAACAGTAGAGGTAAATGCCTGTTAATAGGGGAGTTTTAAAATTTTTAGGAAATTCAAATTTTATATAAAACATATAAGATATTTTTAAAAAAGTGTAATTGTCTCGAAAATTCATTCCAAGAGCTCCTACCTAACTTGATGAAATACGTGAAATCTTTTCCTCCAAATAGAATACGAGGCTTCAGAAAATGGAATTTAGGTAAGGATTTTTAAGCTTAACGTTGACGGTTGTCTGCATTATATTCTCCAAGTGTTTTGGTTATGCACAGAAAGTGAAAATTATTCGGAAATACCTACTATTAACTGTCGCCTTCTTAATATTCCGAGGTTATTTCCTACAAACTTTTAAAAATAAAACACTTTTAGGAATTGTAATCGATGAAATACACTTTTATACTGTTAAAGAACAATATATGAGCGTATTTGATTAATATTCAATTACATTTGCACCCTCAAGA
This sequence comes from Gillisia sp., assembly GCA_035461025.1. Lineage (GTDB taxonomy): Bacteria > Bacteroidota > Bacteroidia > Flavobacteriales > Flavobacteriaceae > Gillisia. Next base: position 3,475 of record DATHWA010000029.1, read on the forward strand.
TGAAGGCCAACCCACTACCGGATCACATCTTCCAACAATATGAAATTATCTTCTGAGAATTTGAATTTTATGGCCGGAGTTAGCCATGAAATTCGAAATCCAATCAATGCAATTATAGGAATTGCACATCTTTTACAAAAAGAAAATCAAAAAGATGTTCAGGAGGAGCTGCTTCAAATCCTGTTGGTTACTTCTGAAAACCTGCGGGAATTGACAAATAATATCCTTGATTTCACGAAACTGGAAGAGGGGAAAGTCCCTCGCAATATTACTTCAATAGATATTAGGAAAGAAATTAGGATGGTGCTTCTTGGCCAAGAGGTTATCGCCAAAGCTAAGGGCCTTGAATTGGTAATAAACATTGACGATAATGTTCCTTCCAGGGTCATGCTTGATAAGGTTAGAGCAATGCAGATTTTGATAAACCTGGTTTCCAATGCAATTAAATTCACTCAGGAAGGAAGGATCACTTTGGAGGCAAAAGCTTTGGAATCTACCGAAAGCGAGGTCACCCTGTTTTTTGCTGTGCGGGATACGGGTATGGGAATTTCTGAAGAAAAACAGGCTCAAATCTTTGAACCATTCAGACAGGGCGGGAGTTCCATTAACTTCAATCACGGGGGCACGGGACTTGGCCTTACAATTGCAAATATGTTAGTTGCTTCAGCTGGAGGGAAAATAATGCTTAAGAGCAAAGTCAATCAAGGTTCGGAATTTAGTTTTATAGTAACTTTGAAGCTTCCAGAAATTTCAGATACACAACTTCCCGCACAAAGGCCGGTTTCCTTAACAAAGGTTCTGAGAAACCTGAAGGTGTTGATCGTGGATGATAATAAAATTAATTTACAGGTTACCAGCAAGACGTTTGAAAACTGGGGAATAAAATATTCCATTGCGAATAATGGGATTGAGGCAGTTGCCAAGGTTCAGGAGGAGGATTTTGGGCTGGTGCTAATGGACCTACATATGCCTAAAATGGATGGATATACAGCTAGTAGTGCCATTAGGAAAATAGAGAAGGAAAAGTTCTTATCCCTTCCCATCCTTGCCATTAGCGGGTCTATCGATTTTTTTCAAGCCGAGAATATGAATGCTAACGGATTTTCAGGATTTCTTGCCAAGCCATATAATCCCCAAGAATTGTTGGAGAAAATACTCGAAGTACTTTGTGAGAAGAAATAGAAATTTCTTCTTTATTTACTTATTATTGAACCACCCCGGGGAAGTAATGGTTGGATAGATTTTTTTGAATTACAGCAATTTCTATAAGCAATATAGGATTGGTAAAATCTTCATCTGAGCTAAAATTTGGTGAAGTAACGCCATCGTTATGTGTTTCTCTTGCATTGCCACAATATTATCAGCCCCTTTTGCATTTATATTCTCCTTTTCATCTTGTTACGAGGATATAATAAAATAGTTTACAATATCCTTTAAAATGGTTGACAAGTTTTCTTATTGAGCCATAAATTCCAATCCGGACATTCCCGGCATTTCTTAAGAAACTCCAAAGAAACCAGAAAAGTAGAAATAATGATTATGTATTGTTTCCACAAAATCCATTTATACCTACTAAATGCTAAATATTAAAATTAGAATCGCGGAGCCATATCATACTAGGATATCTTGTAAAAATACTTAGGTTAACTTTTTTATTAACAAAATTTTAATAGATTTACGGGGGAGGTAAAAAATCCATCAATTCCCAAAATGAAATTTTATTTTATAAATATAATCTTGAAGGACTTCATTTTATTTCCCGCGTAATATTGAATAAAGAATGTATAATAAAAAACCCGAATTAAGCAGCTTCTTCTATTTAAATCCTGTTCCCACCTGGGTTTTTGAATTAAAAACATTTGGAATACTAGATGGAAACACTGCTGCCTTAGCCCAATATGGATATTCAAAAGAGGAAGCATTAAGCCTCACTTTAAATGACCTTCATTCCAAAAAAGAATTCCCTGAATTGGGTAAAATCTATAGAAATAAGGATAAAAAGGACGATAACATTTACTATGGAATATTTCATCATCAAAATAAATATGGGGAACTCCTTCGGGTGGAGGTCAATGGGCATAAGGTGAACTTTAAAGGGGTTGATTCAATAGCGATTTACTGCCAGAAGGTTCAAGAGGTAGATTCGCAGGTAAAGTTGCTTCAGGAATCTGAAGAAAAGTTAAAAGCGGCAACATCCATTGCGAAATTAGGTTTTTGGAGATTGGAAATGGATTCCCATACCCTTTCTTGGACCGATGAGGTCTATAAAATTTGGGGGCAGCAAAAGAGTACTTTTGAATTAAATTATAAAAGCTTTTTCCAAACTATTCATCCCGATGATAGGGAAACCTTCCAGGAAGAGCAAAGCAGTTCCTTCAAAGGAGAAAAAGTACAGGATTGTATACACAGAATTATTCTGCCGGACAACACTATCAAATGGGTCCGGGAAATTGGCCGTTTAGTTATTGATGATAAAGGGAATCCCATAGCTTTTGAAGGTTCCGTTCAGGATATTACTGCCTTGCAGGAGGAGGAACATAGGTTGAAGCTCCTAGAAAGCGTAATTACCAATACCCATGATGCGATCCTGATAACCAACGCGCAACCTTATGGAGATTCTGGGAATAGGATTATTTATGTAAATGAGGCGTTTACCCAAATGACCGGATATACATCAGAAGAAATTATTGGTAAAACAACCCAAATAATGCACGGTCCCAAAACTGACAAAGAGGAATTAAACCGTCTGGGAAAAGCAATACAAAATTGGGAGGATTGTGAACTAACGATTATTTATTACAAAAAAAATGGAGAGGAATTTTGGATAAACTTTACCCATTCCCCCGTTGCAAACGATAAAGGGATATTTACCCACTGGGTAACAATTCAAAGAGATGTAACTCAACAAAAGCAAAAGGAGATTGAGGAGCATCTTTTAAGTAAAATAAGCTTCGATTTTAATGTTGAATACAATTTAATTGCTTCCGCCAAAAATCTTTGCAAGACAATTAGTGATTATGGTAGGTTTGCCCTTGTCGAACTCTGGTCCCCTAATCTTGAAGAAACAGAAATTCGTATACTTGCCCATAGAGCCACAACCGCCAATGTGGAAGAATTTTACTTAAAAAGTAAAAAGGTAAAATGTTTAAAAATATCCCAGGGGTTGCCCGGAACGGTTTGGGAAAAAAAATCACCAATACTTTGGAAAGATATTCGGGATAATACAGATTTTCTTCGAAAAGATGCAGCCAAAATGGCCGGTATAAGAACAGTATTAGGAATTCCCCTTCTGTTCAATAAAAAGGTCGCAGGTGTCATGGTTATAGGTACCCAACACGGAATTAATTATTTGAAAAAACACCTGAAAATATTTGGGCAGCTTGAAGGATTTATAGGTTCGGAAATAAGTAGAAAAAAACTGGAAGACACCCTAAATCATTTGTATGACTCCATCCCAGATATTTTATGTGTAACGAATCTTCAGGGTAAATTTCTTAAAATAAACAAGGCAAGCTGTGACTTACTTGGTTATCCGGAAGATGAAATTCTTTATCATAATTTTGACGAATTTGCCCATCCTGAGGACAAATATATTTTTTCAAATGAAATAGGCAAATTAGTCGGGGGTTGCAAGAACATCAGTTTTGATAATCGCTACCTCACTAAAAAGGGGGAAATAATTTGGCTCAGCTGGACTTGTAATTCCAATAAGGAAGAGGGTGTGCTTTATGTATCTGCCAGAAACATAACTTCAGAAACTAAATTAAAAAAGTTAAACAGGCAAGCCTCCAAATTGGCGAGAATTGGTAGCTGGGAAATTGACATAGTGGGGAATAGATTATTTTGGTCAGACATGGTCCATGAGCTTCATGAAACAGATCCAAAAGCCTTCACACCCCAGCTGGATGTAGCTATTAATTTTTATCGCAAAGATTTTCACACAAAAGTTAAAGAGACGGTTACAAATTGTGTTGAAACAGGTGCGCCATTTGATTTTGAAGCGGTATTGATTACGGCTAAAAAGAATGAAATTTGGGTGCGAGCTATTGGAAATGCTGAGTTTATTGATGGTAAATGCATTCGAATTTATGGTAGTTTTCAAGATATTCACAATCGAAAAGAAGCAGAAATTAGGTTACAATCCTTGGCAGATAATTTACCAGGAGTAGTATTTCAATATTTAATTTATCCCGATGGAACGGATGCATTGAAATTCGTTACAAAGGGTTCTAAAGAGGTTTGGGGCTTTGCGTCAGAAGAGGTTCTCCAAAATAATAATTTGGTGTGGGATCAAATTATTGCAGGTGGCGATATTGCCACAGTTCAGGATAGTATTTCTAAATCTATAAAATTTAGGAATAAATGGAAAGGTCAGTGGAAATATATATTACCAAGTGGGGAAATAAGAACTCATTTGGGATTCGGTTCTCCTAATTTTCTAGCAGATGGAACTGTACTTTTTAACTCGGTAATCCTGGATATCTCAGAGGAGGCTAAAAATAAAAAGCTGTTAGAACAGGCCACAGAAATGGCCCTTATAGGAAGTTGGGAACTGGATATAATAAATCAGAATGGTGGAGATTCCATGTATTGGTCACCAATGACCAGAGAGATTTTAGAGGTAAATAGTAATTATAATCCATCACTAACCGGCGGATTTGAATATTATAGTGTTGAAAGTAAGGAGCGAATTCAGAATGCAGTAGAGATCCTCATTGAAGAAGGAAAAGAGTTTGATGAAGAATTGTTATTAATCACCGATAGCGGGAAGGAAAAATGGATAAGGTGTATAGGGAAAAGTGAACGCATTTTAAATAAGTGTTTAAAGATCTATGGAAGTTTTCAGGATATTCATAAGTCGAAGTCATTAGACCTTCAGATTAGGGAAATTTTAAGTAGTATTTCAGACGCCTTTTATGCATTGAATCATAATTGGGAATTTACATATTTTAACCGGGAATCAGAGAAGTTACTTTTACGCAATGAACGGGATTTAATTGGAAAAAGTATTTGGGAAGAGTTTCCTGCAGCAATTGGAACACCGTTAGAGGAAATTTATTTACGTGTTTCACAAACTAGACAGTCTGAATCCTTTGAATATTTATACCCTGGTGATGGAAAATGGTATGAAATCAACGCTTATCCATCAGCCGGTGGGATATCAGCTTATTTTAAAAATATTGAAGATCGAAAGCATGCGGCAGAAAAACTTGAAAAAGCTTATAATGAAAAAACTAATATTCTTGAAAGTATTGGGGATGCTTTTTTTTCAGTAAATAATGATTGGATAGTTACATATTGGAATAAAGAAGCCGAAAATGTATTAGGAAAAAAAAGAGACGAAATTCTAGGTAAAAATCTTTGGGAAAAATATGAGGATGCCATTAATTCTGACTTTTATCGGCAATATCATAAGGCTTTAGAAACTCAACAGAATGTAAATTTTGAAGAGTATTATGCTACGTTGAACAAATGGTTTGAGGTAACTGTTTATCCTTCTTTAAGTGGTTTATCTGTTTATTTTAAAGATGTAACTTTAAGAAAAGAGGCAGATATCAGACTGTTACAGGCCAATGAACGTTTTGAAAAGGTCACAGAAGCTACCTCGGATGCAATATGGGATTGGGATATTAAAAATGATACATTTTTCAGAAGTCAAGGGATTGAAAACTTTTTTGGAAAAAATACCTTAAAATCACTTGAGGCTGATGAATTTTGGTCGGACAAATTTTCACCCCAGGATTTGACCGGTATTAGACAAAGTATTGATGCTGCAATTCAAAATCCCGAGGTTTTTCGGTGGGAAAAGGAGTACCGGATAATTAAAGAGGATGAAAAAACAGGCTATGTTCATGATAAAGGTATTATTGTAAGAGATGAGATGGGAAAAGCTACCAGAATGGTAGGGGCCATGACAGATATTACTGAGCGCAAGATTTTTGAACATCAACTGCTTGAATTAAATAAGTCCTTAAAACAATATTCACACGAGTTGGAACTTACAAATGAAGAATTGGAACAATTTGCTTTTATAACTTCCCATGATTTGCAGGAGCCGTTGCGTATGATCACGAGTTTTATGGACCAATTGAAAAGGAAATACGAAAATCAACTGGATGAAAAAGCTATTCAGTATATCAATTTTGCTACTGATGGTGCTAAGCGAATGAAACAGATTATATTGGATCTTTTGGAATACTCAAGAGCAGGGAAAATTATAAATTCTGCAGAACCAGTTGATTTAAATGAATTGTTGGAAGAGTATAAAATATTGCGGAGAAAAATTATTTCCGAAAAATCTGTAAAAATAAAAAAGGGAAAATTTCCAACCATTTTAACTTATAAGGCACCCCTAACCCAAACATTGCATTGCATACTGGATAATGCAATAAAATATTCAAAAAAAGCTGATTCTCCCCAAATAAAAATTTCTGCAAAGGAATTGGCCGATTCATGGAAAATTTCTATTGAGGATAACGGAATAGGAATAGATCCCCAATTCTTTGAAAAAATATTTATTATTTTTCAGAGGCTTCATAACAGGGATCAATTTGGAGGTACAGGAATTGGACTTTCAGTTGCAAAAAAGAATGTAGAATCCTGGGGGGGTAAAATTTGGTTGGAATCTGAACCCGGAGAAGGAAGTATTTTCTTTTTCACCATTCCAAAAACTAATTAAGTATTATTAATCAATTTAGAAGTATATGAAGCCAGCACACATATTATTAGTTGAAGATAATGAAGGAGATATCGCATTAACATTAGATGCATTTGAGGAAAGTAAAGTAAAAATGGAAATAAGTGTTACCAGGAACGGCCAGGAAGCACTGGATTTTTTATTTAGAAGG